>CAJAXU010000164.1 GCA_903948045.1 uncultured beta proteobacterium
ACCATGACCAGATAGATCATCATCGAGCCCAATGCGGCACCCAGCGAGGTGGCCACCGCCGGTGACAACAGGCTGCCCAGCAGCGCGGGCAAAGCGGTGCGGCCCAGCGTGTCCACCACGCCCACGATCAGCGCGCCGGCAGCCGCGCCCTGCACCGAGCCGATGCCGCCGATCACCACCACCACAAAGGCCAGGATCAGCACGGCGTCACCCATGCCCGCCTCCACCGCCACGAAAGGCCCCAGCCTGGCGCCTGCCAAGGCGGAAAGCACCCCCCCGAAGCCGAACACCGCCGTGTACAGCTGCTTCACGTTGACGCCCATGGCAACTGCCATTTCCCGGTTGTTGGCGCCGGCCCGAACCCACATACCCAGACGGGTCCTGGTCACCAGCAACCACAGCAGCACGCCCACCAGCACCCCGACCAGCATGATGACCAGGCGGAAGCTGGAGTACGGCACCGGGCCCAACTGAACCGCGCCGGCCAGTGCCGGCGGCATGTTCAGGGGCAAGGGCAGCGGCCCCCAGACGATGCGCACCAGGTCATTGAAGATCAGGATCAATGCAAATGTGGCGAGCACATGCACCATGTGATCCTTGGCATACAGCCGGCGCAACACCAGCACCTCCAGCGCCACCCCCACCGCCGCCGTGGCGGGCAAGGCACACAGCAACCCCAGCCAAAAGGAGCCGGTGACGCCGGCAAACCAGGCGGCAAAGTAGGCCCCCACCATGAACAGGCTCCCGTGGGCAAGATTGACGAAGTTCATCACGCCGAACACCAGCGTCAAGCCGGCGGCAATGAGAAACAGCGTCACGCTGAACTGAAGTCCGTTCAGCGTCTGTTCAAGAATGAGGGTTGACATGCCTGGGAGCCTTTACTTCATGGCGCATTCGCCAATATAGGCATCGCCGTGGTCTTTCAGCACCGGGCCCACCATGCGGTTGAGGTACTTGCCATCGGCGCCCTTGGTCACCACACGGGCGTATTGGCTCTGGATCGGGAAATGGTTGCTGCCGAAGCGGAAGTCGCCACGCACCGACTTGAAGCCCTTGGCAGCGCGAATGGCAGCAATGAAGGCATCGCGGTCCTCGATCTTGCCGCCCACGTTGCGCACGGCCACATCCAGCAGACCCACCACGTCCCAGGCCTGCGAGGCATACATGGACGGCACGCGGCCGTAGGCCTTGGTGAACTCGCTGACAAAACGCTTGTTGGCGTCGTTGTCCATATCAGACGACCACTGCCCAGTGTTCACCACGCCTTCGATCAGCTCACCGATGGTCAGCATCTGCTGGTCGGCGTCATAGGCTTGGAACACGCGCGCAATCTTGCTGGACATGCCGGCTGCCGCATACTGTTTGGTGAAATTCACGCCCATGCCGCTGGGCAGGAAGTAGTAAATGGCATCGACATCGGTCGACCGGATCTGGGCAATTTCAGCTGCGAAGTCGAGCTGACCCAGCTTGGGGTACATCTCGCTCGCCAGCTCGCCCTTGAAGAAGCGTTTGAAGCCTGCGGCGGCATCCTTGCCGGCCGGGTAGTTGGGCGCAATCAGCGCTACCCGCTTGTAGCCCTTGTCGGTCATGTACTTGCCAGCCGCCTCGTGCGTTGCATCGTTCTGCCAGCTGGCGCTGAAGAAGTAAGGCGAGCACTCCTTGCCGGCAATGGCAGCGGGGCCGGCGTTGGAGCTCACCACCACGGTCTTGTTGGCCACCGCCGAGGGCACCACCGCCAGCAGCACGTTCGAGTAGATGACGCCGGTCAACACGTCGATCTTGTCGCGGCGCAGCAGCCGGTCAGCCGCCTGTTTGGCTGCGTCGGGGCTGAACTGGTCATCCACCGTGATCAGCTCGGCAGGCAAGCCGCCAAGCTTGTTGCCCAGCAGCTTCATTGCCAGGTTGATGGCATCCCGCTGGTCGATGCCGGGCGCGCTGGCGGGCCCGCTCAGCGTGGTCAGGACCCCAACCTTGATGTTGTCCGCCGCGTGCAGATTGGCAGACAGCAAGGCCAGCGAAGCCAGCAGCGGGGTTGCAAAACGAAAGGCTTTCATGGGATCTCCTAGGGTTGACGACAAAATAGAACTAAAGGGCTGGCGCTTCGGCCACCTCGCTGGGCGGCATGGCCGTGCCCTGACTCATCAGCTGCTGCAGCAGCTGGGCCGTGCGGTACAAGTGGCCCTGCAGCATCTCGCAGGCCACTACAGCCTCGCGGGCCAGGGTGGCAGTCATCAGTTGCGCATGCTCGCCGGGTACGTCACGGGCGCTATCCTGGCTCCGGTTCACCAGCATGGGGTAACGGTAGCGTTCGGTCTCCACGTACAGCTTTTGGGAAAAATCCAGCAGCCATTTAGATCGGCAGCCGGCAATCAGGGCGCTGTGAAAGATGTTGTGACGCTGTTCCAGCATGGCCTGCTCGTCTTCATTGGCGAGTGACGCCCGATCCACCTGCAACTTCAGGGCATGGTGGGCGGCCACAATCGCAGCCTCCCAGGCATCGTCGCCGTGCAGGATGGCCAGCCGCAGCGCTTCGGTTTCGATGTGGATGCGTGTGTTGATGGCATCCCACATTTCATGCATGGACAGCGGCGCCACGCTAAACCCGCGTAGGGCGACCGAGACCACCAGCCGCTCCGACTGCAAGCGCGTCAGCGCTTCCCGCAGGGGCGAAAATCCCATTTGGTAACGCTCACTCATCGACGCCATGCGCAGCGGCTGCCCCGGGGCCAGCCCGCCACGCACAATATCGCGTCGAATGAATTGGTAGGCTTTTTCAGCCAGCGTCATGGTTTGTCCTTGATGGCACAGCAAACGCACCAATGCTACCGATTTCAGCAAATTCCGCACCTGGGAAAACCCGGATTTTCGAAAATACTTATTTCAATCGAAAATGCGACGTAGAAATCCTGCAACAGGTACCCCGCACCGCAAAGGACCCCGCCCTATGGCCAGACAGCATGAAAACCACCGGGAAGACGTCGCCGGCCGCGCCAACGTCGAGGACACCCCCGAGTTGCTGGCTTATTACGACGAACTGGACCAACACCATGCCGGCGCCTTGTGGACGGTGGCCAACAAGATCGAACCGTGGCAACCGGTGTCGCAGTCGGTGCCGGTGGTCTGGCGCTACCAGGCGTTGCGCGCCCATGTGTTGCGCTCGCTGGCGCTGGTTACCCCCGAAAAAGCCGGCCGGCGCGTCATCTACCTGAACAACCCTGGCCGGCGCGACGTGTCGGCGGCTGTGGGTTGGCTCTATGCCGGGCTGCAGGTGATGAACCCGGGCGAGGTCGCCAGCTCGCACCGCCACTCGGCGTCTGCCATTCGCTTCATCATGGAGGGCACCGGCGCCTACACCGTGGTAGACGGTCACAAGATGACCTTGGGCGCCAATGACTTTGTGCTCACCCCCAATGGCACCTGGCATGAGCACGCCGTGGCGCCAGACGGCACCCCCTGTATCTGGCAGGACGGCCTGGACATTCCATTTGTCAACGCCATGGAGGCCAACTTTTACGAGGTTCACCCCGATCTGTCGCAGGCCGTGACCTACCCGGTAAACGACATGACCAAGACCTGGGGCAACCCCGGCCTGACGCCCGGCAGTGGCAATTGGACCAAGGGCTACAGCCCGATGTTCAAGTACGAGTGGCTGCCCACCTATGACGCACTGACCAAGTACGCCAGCTGCAGCGACGGCTCACCCTTTGACGGCGTGCTGATGGAATATGTCAACCCGGCCACAAATGGCCCGGTCATGCGCACGCTAGGGGCGTCCATGCAACTGCTGCGCCCGGGCGAACATACACAGGCGCATCGCCACACCGGCAGCTTTTTGTACCACGTCGCCAAGGGTCGGGGCCACTCCATCATCAACGGCCAGCGCTACGACTGGCAGGAGCGCGACATCTTCTGCGTGCCGAGCTGGGCCTGGCATGAGCATGTGAATGGCTCGGCCAGTGATGACGCCTGCCTGTTCTGCCTGTCCGACCTGCCCGTCATGCGTGCCTTGGGCCTGTACCGGGAACAGGCCTTTGGCGACAACGGCGGCCACCAACCTTTGACCACCTGAGACCCTGCCATGAAACTTGTGACTTACCGTAGCGCGATCGAGGCCGCCGCCCGCCTGGGCGTGTTGGCCGATGGGCTGGTGCTGGACGTGGCCCGCCTGGGTGCGGCCAACCAGCAGCAGTTCCCGGACACCATGCTGGGCCTGATTGATGAAGGCCCGACCGGTCTGGCAGCGTTGCGCCGCCTGCTCGACCAGCAGGGCGGCGTCTACCCCCTGGGTGTGGCCAGCGCGCTGGCCAATGTGACGCTGTTGGCCCCGATTCCGCGACCGCGCAAAAACATCTTCGGCATTGGCCTGAACTACGTTGAACACGTGGCCGAAAGCGCCAAGACCCTCGACACAGCCAAAGACCTGCCCAAGCAGCCGGTGATCTTCTCCAAGCCGCCCACCTGCGTGGTAGGGCCGGGCGTACCGATCGAACACAACGCGGCGATCACCCAGCAACTGGACTGGGAGGTAGAGCTGGCCGTCATCATCGGCACCACCGCACGCCGTGTCAGCAAGGCCGAGGCCCTGAGTCATGTGTTCGGCTACTCGGTGATGATTGACGTCTCGGCCCGCGACAACCGCCGCGCCGGCCAATGGATCTACTCCAAGGGGCAGGACACCTACGCCCCGTTTGGCCCCTGCATCGTGACGGCTGACGAGATTCCCGACCCGCAGGTGCTGGACCTGTGGCTGACCGTCAATGGCGTGGAAAAGCAACGTTCCAACACCCGGCACATGCTGTTCAAGGTGGACCACCTCATCGCCGACCTCTCGGCCGGCATCACGCTTGAACCCGGTGACATCATCGCCACTGGCACCCCCGAAGGGGTGGGCGCCGGCCGCACGCCGCAGGAATGGTTGTGGCCGGGCGATGTGGTGGTGGCTACCGTGGACCGGGTGGGCACCATTCGTCACCCGGTGGTCAACGCCACCCCTTAGGCGGGACCATGCGCTTTGATCTGGAGCACCTGGCAAGTCCGGTGGCCTACAAACTGTTGGCCGCCACTGTTGTGCCACGGCCGATTGCCTGGGTGACCACGGTCA
>CAJAXU010000165.1 GCA_903948045.1 uncultured beta proteobacterium
CTGCAGGACGCCACCCTGTTCTGCCAGGACTGGGGCTCGCTGATCGGCCTGCGCATGCTGACCCACAGCCCGCAGCGCTTTGCCCGTGCCGTGCTGGGCAATGGCGGACTGCCCACCGGTGCTGACCCCATCCCCAAGGCCTTTTTGATCTGGCGCGCCTTTGCCCGCTTTAGCCCCTGGTTCCCGATCGGCCGCATCGTCAAGACCGGTTGCGCTACGCCCCTGAGTGCGCAGGCGGTGGCCGCCTATGACGCACCCTTTCCCTCGCGCCGCTTCAAGGTCGGCGCGCGCTTGTTCCCCACCTTCGTGCCCACCACGCCGCAAGACCCGGAGTTCGCCAACAACACCCAGGCCTGGTCAGTGCTCAAGCAGTGGGACAAGCCCTTTCTGACCCTGTTCAGCAGCCGCGACCCGATCACACGCGGCGGTGAACGAATTTTCCAAAAGCATGTACCCGGCGCCGCCAACCAACCCCACGAAACCATCCGCCGCGCCGGCCACTTTTTGCAAGAAGACCAAGGCCCCGAAGTAGCCCAAAAAATCGCCGCCTTCATCGCCGCCAATCCCGTCATTACCGCCCCCTCCGTCATTCCCGCGCAGGCGGGAATCCACAACAGCCTGGATCCCCGGTCGCAGCCGGGGATGACAACAGGAACCCTATGAACACCTTCCTCAAAGCCAACTGCCTAGGCGCCTATGCGCTAGCACTGCTCAGCCTGGCGGTGCCCCTGCCCTGGGGCTTGGGCCCGGTGATGCAAAACATCGCCATGGCACTGCTGGCCATCCATGTGCTGGAGGCCATCGTCGCCTACAAGCACATCAAAACCTACAAAGGGCCGCTGTGGCACAGCCTGCTGCTGGCCCTGCTGTTCGGCCTGCTGCACTGGCTGCCGTTGGCTAGGGCTGCCAAAGCCAAGGCCTGAGCCGACCAACCACCAGCACCATGGCCACACACCCTGCCCCCAAGCGCTGGCGGCGCCTGGCCGTTGCCAGCCTGCTGTACCTGGGCGCCGTGGCGCTGGGCGCGGGCTCGGCCTGGTGGGTGCTGCGCCACGCCAGCTGGTCGGGCAGCGTGGTCAAGGTCGGCCCCTGGACCGGCAGTACCCTGGCCGGCAGCACCGATGCCGATATGTACACCCGGGCCAAGGTGGCGCTGGAAGGCTTGCTAGCGCTGGGCCGAGACGAAACCATGTATTACATGGCGCGCCATGACGACGCCGGCCGGCCGCTGCGCTCTGCCTGCAGCTACCGGGTCGAGGGCCTGCCGCCGCTGGCGCGCTGGTGGAGCATCACCGCCTATGCCGACGACTTCTTTTTGTTCGACGCGCCCAACCGCCAGTACAGCCTGAACGGCAGCACCGCCCGGCTCGACGCCAGTGGCCGGTTTGCCTTGGTCACTGGCCCCCAGGCGGTGGACGGCCTGCACTGGTTGCCCACGCCCGGCCAGCGTGGTCTGGTATTGACGCTGCGCCTGTACAACCCCGCGCCCGAGCTGCAGGCGGCGCCGGCCCGGCTGCAGCCGCCCTCCATCAAAGCCATTGGAGCCTGCCCATGAGGACCTGGACCAACCCTCAGCGGCTCTGGTTTTACCGGGGCCTGACGCTGCTGGCCACCGCCATCTTGGTACACCTGCTGGTGATATGGGCCACACCACGCCTGATCATGAACCGGCTGATGAGCGGCCCGGCCGCGCAGGCCATGAACATGCGCAATCAGGCGGCATTTCCGCCGGCGGTGGACGCCTCGGCACGCCGGGTGGTGATGCCCAGCCCGGACCTGCTGTACTCGGTGTGTGTGTTCGATGTCTCGGCCGGCCCGGTGCGGGTGCGCGCCAATCCCGGGCTGCCCAGCTACTGGTCGATCGCCCTATACGCCGCCAACAGCGACAACTTCTTTGTGCTCAACGACCGGCAGGCCGGCGCAGCGCCGGTGGACCTGTGGCTGGTGTCAGAAGGCCCCAATCCACGTGACCCGGCGGTGCCGCCCGGCGCCCGAGTGGTCGTCAGCCCCAGCACCCAGGGCTTTTTGCTAATGCGGGTGCTGACCGCCGACTACGAGGCCGAAAAAGCCGTGGTCGAGCCGGCGCGGCGCACACTGCAGTGCAGCCGGGCCGGGGCCTGAGATGCTGGCCCGCCTGCTGCGCTGGCTGCTGCTGGCGCAAGTGCTGACCGGGGCGCTGCTGGGCGGGCTGATCGGCTATGCCACTGACCTCGCCTCACCCACCGCGCTGATGCTGACGCTGGGCCTCGGGTTGCTGGTGCCGCTGCTGACCAGCGCGGCGACCGTGGCCAACAGCCTGCTCAAATCACGCCCGGCCGGCAGCGGTGGCGCCTGGTGGCGCGCCGGCGCCGGCGAGCTGGCGGCCGCGCTGCGCGTGTTTGTGCTGCGCCAGCCCTGGACGCTGGCGCCACCCCGGTTACAGCCCGGGCTGGGCCAGCAGCCCGGCATCCCGGTGCTGCTGGTGCATGGCTATATCTGCAACCACCGCGTCTGGGACCAGATGGCCGCAGCCCTGCGCGCCCGCGGTCACACCGTGCTGGCCATCAACCTGGAGCCGCTGTTCTGCTCGATCGACCGCTATGCCCCGCTGGTGGAGCAGGGTGTGAACCAACTCTGCGCGCAGAGTGGGGCGCAGCAGGTGGCACTGGTTGGGCACAGCATGGGCGGGCTGGCGCTGCGCGCTTGGTTGCGCACCCACGGCAGCAGCCGCGCCGCGCGGGTCATCACCCTGGGCACGCCGCACGCCGGCACCCGCATCGCCCCGCACGCGCCCAGCGCCAACGGACAGCAAATGGTGTGGCACAGCCGCTGGTTGCAAGACCTGGCCGCCAGCGAGAGCCCGGCCACGCGCGCCCTGCTGCGCATCGCCCTCACGCCGCAAGACAACATCGTCTACCCCCAGCGCGAGCAGGTGCTGCCGGGCGCGCCGGTCACCGTGTTTGACGGGCTGGGCCACTTACAACTGTGCCTGGCGCCGGCGGTCATCGCCTGGGTTCTGGCCGAGTTGGCCGAGTTGGCCGAGCTGACCACTACCCCATGAAACCACCCTACACCCTCTACGGCTGGCACCTGTCCTACTTCACCGGCAAGGTGCGCTGCTACCTGCTGCACAAAGGCATTGCCTTCACCGACCAGCCGGTCAATATGTTCACCCTGCTGTCCACCATCAAGCGCCAGACCGGGGCGGTGGTGATGCCAGTGTTGCGCACGCCGCAGGGCGCCTGGGTGCAGGACTCCAGCGTCATCATCGACCAGCTTGAAGCCGCCCACCCGCAGCGGCCGGTGATCCCGACCAGCCCGGTGCCGCGCTTTGCCGCCTACCTGCTCGAAGCCTGGTGCGACGAGTGGTGGGTCCCGATTGCCATGCACACCCGCTGGACCTACCCAGAAAACTACGCGCTGTTTGAGCGCGAGGCCGGCCGCCACCTGCTGCCCGGTTTTCCGGGGCCGCTGCAGCGCCGCGCTGTGGCCTACATCGCAGCCAACCTGCGCGCCAAGTTACACACGGTGGGTGTGCGGCCCGAGCAATTCGCCACCATGGACCGCTGGACCACTGACATGCTGGACCACCTGGACGCCCATTTCGCGCAGCAGCCCTACCTGCTCGGCGCCCAGCCGACCCTGGCCGACTTCAGCCTGGCCGGCCCCATGGTGGCGCACCTGGGGCGCGACCCCTGGCCGGCGCGCGAGCTGGTGGCGCCGCGCCGCCACTTGCGCGCCTGGATCGAGCGCATCGCCGCACCCACGCCCGAGCTCGAGCTCGCACACGCTGTTACCGCGCCGCTGCCGGCCACAGACGCCCTGCCCGACACGCTGACCCCGGTGTTCCAGGCGATATTTGCAGAATTTGTGCCGCTGCTTGAAGGCATCAACCAGCAGGTCAGTGCCGCGCTGCCTAAGTTGCCGCCGGGCAAGGCCCTGCGCCGCGGCCTGGCGGACGTGGAGGTGCCCATGGGTGCCGGGCGCCTCCGGCGCTCGGCCCTGCCCTACACGCTGTGGATGGCGCAGCGCGCGCTTGATGTGTACCGCGCCATGCCGCCAGCCGAGCAGGCCCAGGTGCAGGCCTGGCTCAGCGGCCTGGGCGGCGAGCGGCTGCTGGCGCTGGATATCCCACGCCTGCGCCTGCAAGGGCTGCGTGTGATGCCGGAACCGGCTGCGTCATGAATCTTGGGTGTGCGCCAGACCGCAAGCCCTCAACGGGCAGCGGCTGGCGTCGCCTCGCGCCGCACCAATTGGTGCACATAGCCGTCCACCAGGTCGGTCAACGCCAGGGCAAACTGGGGCGAGCCGGTGTCGGCCTCGTCGTTCCAGATGGCGGTGCGCAGCGCCCCCAAAAAGGCGCGTGTCAGCACAAACATCTCGGTGGCCGTCAGCAGTCGATCCAGTTTCAGGCCCTGCGAGCGCACCGACACACTGACCAACATCTGCCCCAAAAAGGTGTTGCGGCTGTCAAAAGCCCGCATGTCGCGCCGCGACAGCGCCCACTCGACGATCGCCTTTTGCGCCGCCCGCCGCTGGCTGAAGGCCGACAGCATCAGCTGCACCAGCTCGCGCGTGCCCTGGGCCTGCCCGCTGGCAGCCCGGTCGCTGAACTCGGCAAGCAATTTTTGGCGCGCCCGCTCGTTTTCCAGTTCCACCAACGCCATCATCACCGCGTCGATGTTCTCAAAATACTGGTACAGCGTGCCCACGCCGTAGCCAGACCGCTCGGCCAGTGCCGCCACCTTGAAGCCAGCCAGACCATCGGTCTCCAGAATCTGAACCGCACTCTCCAAAATCGCCTCCACGGTCACCCGCGCGCGGTCTTGCTTGGGTGCCCGCACAATGGACTTGATCGAAGTTTTGTCTTTTTTTATCGCCATCAAACCGCCTCCAAAACACTGCGCCTAAAGCTGAATTCTTTTCACAAAACCACAGTTTACGCCACCCTACTCAAGTTGCAAGCACCCGTCATCCCCGACCTGATCGGGGATCCAGGACCCCATGGATTCCTGTTTTCACGGGAATGACGAAATAGACCGTCATACCCACCCACCCGAAAGCGCAACCTTGAAATTCAAAACCATGTCCACCCTGCTCATCACCCTGCTGCTGTGCGGCCTGTTGGCTTGGCTGGGCCTGCCGGCCATGCTGCGGGCGCTGGGCCTGCACCCGCATTACAGCGGCCCGGTGTATGCGCTGCCCGGCAAGCGCGCGCTGATCATCACCACCAGCCAGGCCACCTTGGGCGCGGGCGGCAAAGCCACCGGGGTGTTTGGCTCGGAGCTGACCGCGCCCTACTACGCCTTTCTGGATGGCGACAAGCAAGTCAAAGAGCTGGGCATCACCCAGACGCCGCAGCACCCCGAACGCGAATTGCGCGCCGCTGGCGCCCTGTTTGAGAGCCGCCAAGCCCTGCTCGACCCGTTTGCCAACCTCACCGTGACCGATGGCCGGCTGGTCACCGGCCAAAACCAGAACGCCGGCGTCGAAACCGCCCAAACCATGCTGCGCGTGGCGGGTGGGCTGCCACGACCATGAAGGGTGCATGGATCCCCAATCGAGTCGGGGGTGACAACCTTTCTCGTCATTCCCGCCCTGCCCCGTCATTCCCGTGCAAACGGGAATCCACCGCAAGTGGCGAAAATGGATTAACCGCGACACAAAGAGACACCGCCAATGACACTCCGACGAAAAATAGCCTGGGCGCTGGGCCTGCTGGTGCTGGCCTTGGGCGCGCTGTACCTCAACCGCATCCATATCCTGAAGTACTCACTGGGCTGGTACACCGACATCGTGCATCCGCGCGGTGCCAACCAGCCCGTACCCTGGCAGGTGGGGCCGGCGCAGGCCAGCGCCCCGCTGGCACAGCGCCCGCCCAACATCATCGTGATCCTGGCCGACGACCTGGGCATCAATGACGTCAGCACCCATGGCGGCGGCCGCACCGCGCAGGGCGTACCCACGCCCAACATCGACGCCATTGCCCGGGACGGCGTGCGTTTTGACCAGGGCTACGCCGGTAGCGCGGTGTGCACCGTGTCGCGCGCAGCGCTGCTGACCGGGCGCTACCCCTGGCGCTTTGGCGTCGAGTTCACGCCCACGCCGGGCGCCATGGCGCGCGTGCTCCCAGCGCTGTACGCCGACAAGGACCGGTTGCACAAACCGGTGGTTGACCTGGACAAAGCCAAGCAGTCCAAAGATTTCAACGACCTGGGCATGCCTCCTACCGAGCAGACCCTTGCCAAATTACTCAAACCCCAGGGTTACCACAACATCCACATCGGCAAATGGCACCTGGGCAGCACGCCCGAGATGCGGCCCAACAACCAGGGCTTTGACGAGAGCCTGTTCATGGAGAGCGGCCTGTACCTGCCCGACGGGGATGCGCGTGGCGTCAGCTCCAAACAAGACTTTGACCCGATCGACAAGTTCCTGTGGCCCAACATGCGCTTTGGCGTGAGCTACAACGGCGGCAAATGGTTTGAGCCGTCCAAGTACCTGACCGACTACTTCACCGACGAAGCGGTGACGGCCATCAAGCGCAACAAAAATCAGCCCTTCTTTATGTACCTGGCGCACTGGGGCGTGCACACCCCGCTGCAGGCCGCCAAAGAAGACTACGACGCCCTGGCCAACATCCCGGACCACCGGCGCCGCGTCTACTCGGCCATGGTGCGCTCGGTCGACCGCAGCGTGGGCCGCGTGCTGCAAACCCTGCGCGAAGAGGGGCTGGAAGAGAACACCATCGTCATCTTCACCAGTGACAACGGCGCGCCCGGCTACATCGGCCTGCCCGAGGTCAACCAGCCTTACCGCGGCTGGAAGCTCACCTTTTTTGAAGGTGGCCTGCGCGTGCCCTATGTGGCCAAATGGCCGGGCCGCATCCCGGCTGGGCTGCAGTACCGCCCACCGGTGTCCAACATCGACATCCTGCCCACGGTGCTGGCAGCCGCCGGTGGCAAGTTGCCGACCGACCGGGTGATTGACGGCGTCAACCTGCTGCCTTTTCTCAGCGCCAAGGCGCCGGTGCAGCCGGGCCGGCCGCTGTTCTGGCGTGACGGCCCCTACCGCGCCCTGCAAGACCAGGGCTGGAAGCTGATCGTCTCGGAACGCCCCAAAAAAGACTGGTTGTTTCACTTGGCCGACGACCCGACCGAGCGCACCAATCTGGCCGCCAAAGAGCCACAGCGGCTGGCCCAGATGAAGGCCCAGATGCAGGCGCATCACGCCAACATGCCGCCGCCGCTGTGGCCCTCGTTCCTGGAGGCTGCGGTGGAAATCGACAAAACGCTGGACCAAAAGCACCTGCCGCAAGACGAGTACAGCTACTGGGTCAATTGAGCAGGGCATCAAGACTATGGAACACCTTGATGTGCTGATCGTCGGTGCCGGCCTGTCGGGCATCGGCGCCGCCGTGCACCTGCAGCAGCGCTGCCAGGGCTTTAGCGTTGGCATCCTGGAGGGGCGCGACCGCCTGGGCGGCACCTGGGACCTGTTCCGCTACCCCGGCATCCGCAGTGACTCGGACATGCACACCCTGGGCTACGCCTTCCGGCCCTGGACCGGCGCGCGCGCCATTGCCGACGGCGCAGCCATCCTGGACTATGTGCGCGCCACGGCGCAAGAGCACCAGCTGGAGCAGCTCATCCGCTACCAGCACCGCGTCACCGCAGCCAGCTGGTCGAGAAGCGAGGGGCGCTGGACGGTGACCGTGGAAGTGGGCCCGGCGCAGGCCACGCAGCTGCTCAGCTGCCGGTTTCTGCACGTCTGCACCGGCTACTACAACTATGAGCACGGCTACACGCCAGACTTTGCTGGCCTGGCCAGCTTTACCGGGCGCCTGGTGCACCCGCAGGCCTGGCCGGCCGATCTGGATGTGACGGGTCAGCGCGTGGTGGTGATCGGCAGCGGCGCCACGGCCGTCACGCTGGTGCCGGCGCTGGCGCAGCAAGCGGCCCATGTCACCATGCTGCAGCGCTCACCCACCTACATCGTCGCGCGGCCCGCCCGCGATGCGCTGGCCGACTGGCTGCGCCAGCGTTTGCCAGCTGGGCTGGCCTATGGCCTCACGCGCTGGAAAAACGTGCTGCTTGGCCAACTGTTCTTCCAACTGGCCAAGCGTTGGCCGCAACAGGTTGCTCATAAAATCATAGCGAAAGCGCAAGTATTGGCGGGGCCTGGCACCGATATTCGTCACTTGACGCCGCGCTACAAACCGTGGGACCAGCGCCTGTGCCTGGTGCCCGATGGCGACCTGTTCACCGCCATCCGGCAGGGCCGGGCCACGGTGGTCACCGACCAGATCAGCCACTTCACGCCCACCGGCCTGCAACTGGCCTCCGGCCAGACGCTGGCCGCCGATGTGGTCGTCACCGCCACTGGCCTCGACCTGCTGGCACTAGGCGGCATGGCCCTGACAGTAGACGGCCGCCCGGTGGTGCTGAAAGACTGCCTGAGCTACAAAGGCATGATGCTCTCGGGCGTGCCCAACCTGGCCTACGTGGTCGGCTACACCAACGCCTCCTGGACCCTGAAAGCCGACCTCACCAGCGCCTATGTCTCCCGCCTGTTGCAGCGCCTGGGCCAGGGCCTGAACCACGGTTACAGCCACTGCACCCCGGTGCTGCACGACGCCGCCGTTGAGCGTGAGGCCTGGGTCGATTTTTCGTCCGGCTACATCCAACGCTCGCTCGACCGCTTTCCAGGCCAAGGCAAGCAAGCCCCCTGGCGCCTGCGCCAAAACTACGCCCTCGACCTGCTGGCCCTGCGCTTTGGCCGGCTGGCGGATGGCACGCTGCAGTGGCACCCGCCGACCCGTCATTCACGCCTCCCCCGTCATTCCCGCGAAGGCGGGAATCCACGGCTGCCGCGCCAAACCACATGGCGGGCAGCCGGCATCCTGGCCGCACTAGCGCTTGCAGCCACCGCCTGGTGGCTTCTCGGCCAACCCGGCCTGCCAAAACCCGAGGCAGCGGCATCCACAGAGCGCACCACCTGCCCGTTGCCACCCAGCACCAGCCCCCACCCCGGCATGCTCTGGGTGCCAGCCGGCAGCTTTGCTTTTGGCGACACCGTGTACCGCGAAGAAACCCCGGTCCGCCCGGCCACGGTTCAGGGTTTCTGGATGGACCGCACCGAGGTCACCAACGCCGAATTTGCGCGGTTTGTGCAGGCCACTGGCTACGTCACCACGGCCGAGCGCCCGGTCGACGCCAAATTGCATCCAGGCCTGCCGCAAGAGATGCAGCAACCCGGCGCGGTAGTGTTCGTCAACCCAACCGAGCTCCGCAACGGTGGCGACCCGCGCCAATGGTGGCAGTACCTGCCCGGCGCCAACTGGCGTCATCCGGCCGGCCCAGGCAGCAGCATCACCGGGCACGACGCCTACCCGGTGGTGGCCGTCACCCTGGAAGACGCCCAGGCCTATGCCCGCTGGTCCGGGCGCAGCCTGCCCACCGAGCGCGAATGGGAATGGGCGGCCGGCGGCGGCCAGACCGCCGCCTTGCCAACCACGCCACCGACCGCCCCCGGCACCGCGCCCGCGCAACCAGCCCAGGCCAACACCTGGCAGGGCTTTTTCCCA
>CAJAXU010000166.1 GCA_903948045.1 uncultured beta proteobacterium
CTTCATCGTGCTGGTCGGCGGCGCTCCGTTGAATGAAGAGTTCGGCCGCGCAGTGGGTGCTGATGCCTACTGCCGTGATGCCGGCATCGCCGTTGAAACTGCCAAGACCTTGATTGCAGCGCGCCGGGCTGCCGCGCGCGCCTAAGGTTGCCAGACCGTGCCACGCACCCTGATCATCGCCTGTGGCGCTTTAGCCAGGGAAATTGTGGCGCTGCGCAAATTGAACGACTGGCCGCACATGGATGTGCAATGTCTGCCGGCGGAACTGCATAACCGACCCGAAAAGATTCCGACCGCAGTCAGGGCCAAGATACAGGCAAATCGCGGCGACTATGAATCGATTTTTGTGGCCTACGGCGATTGCGGCACTGGCGGCTTGCTGGATAGCGTGTTGCAGGAGGAGCAGGTGGAGCGCATCCCGGGCGCCCACTGCTATGAATTTTTTGCGGGGAGCGCCGCGTTTGAAGCGCTGACGGAGCAGGAACTCGGCACGTTCTACCTGACCGACTTCCTGCTGGAGCACTTCGATCGTCTGGTGATCCGGGGCCTGGGCCTGGATCGGCATCCCTCTCTGCTGGCGACACTCTTCGGCAATTACCGCAAGCTGGTGTACCTGGCGCAATTGCCCGACAGTCAAAGAATCTCGGATGCCCGTGCAGCAGCCGAGCGCCTTGGGCTTGAGTTCGACTATCTCGTGACCGGTTACGGCGACCTGGCGCACAGCCTCAAGGTCGTGAATCAAGGAAAAATGGTATGGCAAAGCTGATTGTTATTTCCTGGCGCGATGTGCCAGCCCAAGTGCTGGTCAAACTTGGTCGCGAGACCGCCAAAGTGCAGTTGTCCCACCGTTTCCAGGAGGCTGTTGATCGCGCTGCCATGCGCGCCGGCAAGGCCAGCTCCGGCGACTACCTCGCCGACTGGAAACGCAGCGAACCGCGCCGTTGTGGTGACGACATTCAGGCCGAGGCCGAGGCCGAGGCTCAGCGCATTGAGGCTCGTTATTCTGACGTCGACCTGCTGCGGTTGATCCGGGCGCACGGCCTGGAGGCGCCCTTGCCCGATGCTGATGCCGCCGCCCCGGATGCAGCAACAGGGGTTGCCTGATGTACGCGGTTCGTCGTTGGTCGGTGCGGCATGCTGGTGCGCTGGAGCAGTTCTACAAGGCGTTTGAACGCGTCGTGGTGGCACTGGATCCGGTATGGCGCACGGTGGGGTACGAGCGGCTGGAAAAACCGGTCGCTGCGCTTGAAAAGCTTGTTAAGGGCTTCTTGTTCGACTGCCAGATGTGTGGCCAGTGCGCCCTGAGCTCGACCGGCATGTCATGCTCCATGAATTGCCCGAAAAATTTGCGCAACGGACCGTGCGGCGGCGTCCGCGCCAATGGCAATTGCGAAGTTAAACCCGAGATGCGTTGTGTCTGGGTCGAGGCTTTTGAAGGCAGCCAGCGCATGCAGGAAGGCCGGGCTGCCATCCGCGTGGTTCAGATCGCCGTAGACCGCCGGCTGGAGGGGCGCTCGTCATGGCTCAAGGTGGCGCGGGAGCAGGCAGCGCTCAAAGCGGAGGCGGCGCGATGAAGTTTGAAGACGAACCGGTGCCGGGCTACCCGCTGCCCATTCTGCCGGGACATACCTCGCCGGGCCGGCTGGAGCGGGTGCTGCGCAGCGGCGCCTTTGCCATCACCTCGGAATTGGACCCGCCCGACTCCGCCGACCCCGAAGATGTCTACCGGCGTGCCCGCGTGTTCGACGGCTACGTCGATGCCATCAATGCCACGGACGGCAGTGGCGCCAATTGCCACATGTCGAGCTTGGCGGTCTGTGCCTTGCTGACGCGCGTTGGCTATGCGCCGGTGATGCAGATTTCCTGTCGCGACAAAAACCGTATCGCGATCCAGGGCGACATCTTGGGTGGTGCGGCTATGGGGGTCGCCAACATGCTGTGTCTCACCGGGGATGGCGTCCAGTCTGGTGACCACCCGCAGGCCAAGCCGGTGTTCGATCTGGATTGCATGTCCCTGCTCGAGATCGGGCGCACGCTCCGCGACGAACACCGCTTCCAAAGTGGCCGCAAGGTCACGTTCGCACCCCGTGTGTTCTTTGGGGCGGCGGCCAACCCATTTGGACAGCCTTTTGAATGGCGTGCCCAGCGTTTGGCGAAGAAAGTGGCCGCTGGCGCCCAATTCATCCAGACGCAGTACTGTTACGACGTGCCCCGCCTCAAGAGCTTCATGCAGATGGTGGAGGACTTGGGGCTGTTGGGCAAAGTCTTCATTCTGGTCGGGGTCGGGCCCTTGCGTACGGCCAAGGCGGCAGATTGGATGCGCACCAATGTGCCGGGCATCCACATCCCAGACTCGATCATCAAACGCATGGCCGGCGCCGACAAACCCGCGTTGGAGGGTCGGCAAATTTGCATCGACCTGATCCAGCAGGTGCGCGAGATCAAAGGCGTCTCCGGCGTGCATGTGATGGCTTACCGGCAAGAGGACACGGTGGCAGAGATCATCGACCGGTCCGGCGCATTAGATGGGCGCGTGCCCTGGTACCCAGGCCGCGACGCGCTCACCCCAACCCTGAAGGAAACAGCATGACAGATACCGTGATCAGTTCAGCCACCCGCGAGGTGGTGATTGGTTTTGACCGCCGCTTCGTCATCATCGGCGAGCGCATTAACCCGACC
>CAJAXU010000167.1 GCA_903948045.1 uncultured beta proteobacterium
CAGCTTTGTTCCGGCGCGATGCCGATGTCGATGCTTGGGTTGAGGTCAAACAGGCGCACCTCGACATACTCGACGCCGTAGGTCTGCAAGGCCTTGGCCGGGCGTTCGCCGTGTTGGCCCACGCGTTTGGGGCGAATCCCGGCATAAAACTCGTTTTCGATCTGCAGCAGGTTGGCATTGAGCTGCTTCCAGTGCCCGCCCTCGCGCACGCCAAGCGCCTCGTAGAACGGATCGGGCGTGCGGATAGCCGACTCCAGCGCCTGGGTGTATTCCGCCAGCGAATTGAAGCTGACCTGCAAACTGGCCTGGGCCCGGTTCTGGTAGCCGAGGTCGCTCATGCGCAGGCTGGTGGCGTCTGGGCCATACAGCGTGCCGGGCACCAAGGTCAGAAGATCGGACTTG
The DNA here is from genome assembly GCA_903948045.1 of uncultured beta proteobacterium. Lineage (GTDB taxonomy): Bacteria > Pseudomonadota > Gammaproteobacteria > Burkholderiales > Burkholderiaceae_C > Rhodoferax. The sequence continues at coordinate 403 of CAJAXU010000167.1, forward strand.
CGGCCCTGCAGGAAGGACTCGCACAGCGCCGGTGAGGCGCCAAACAGGTAGGGAATCAGCCAGCCGTAGCGCAGAAAATTGCGGATCAGGCCAAAGTAGCGTTCACTGACAAAGTCCAGTTCGGGCCGGACCGGCGGGCACAAGTCCTTCAGGGTGGCCCAGAACGCGTCCGGCAGGGACCAGTTGTAGTGGGCGCCAGCAATGGTCTGCATGTGGCGGCCGTAGCGCAGCCCCAGCCCTTCGCGGTAGACCGCCTTGAAGCGGGCAGCGTTGGAGCGGCCGTAATCAGCGATGGGAATGTCGGCGTCCGCGCCCAGCCGGCAGGGCATGGAGCCGGCCCACATCAGCTCGGTGCCCAAGCGCGACGCGCTGAACCGGTGCAGCTCGCGCAGAAACGCCAGCGGAAACGCCGCGTCCTGTGAAGGGGGTGTGATGAACTCCAGCAGCGCTTCGGAATAGTCGGTGGTGATCCAGGGGTGGGTCAGCTTGGACCCCAGTGCCAAGGGGTGGGGGCTGGCGGCCAGCTGTCCGCTGGCGTCTACGCGCAGGCATTCGCGCTCATAACCACGTGTGATGCCGCGCAGCACCTGGGCCTGTCCGCTACTGGCAAACTGGCGCGCCGCGTCGCAGCATGTGAATGTCAACATTGATTCGCACTTCCTCGTCTAAACGGCGGGAAGTATGGCAGTTTTGGGCGATGACTGCCGGCCCTGGATCAATTGCGCTCGCTTCAGACCATGGACAATAGCGCCATGTCCTACCTGCCCGAGTTTATTGCCCCTGCCCGCTTCAGTGACCCGGCCGCAGCGCTGGCCAAGGCGCGCGAGATCTACGACGGCAGTCTGTCCCACTTGCGCAGTGCCATGCGCCGGTTTGTGGCGGGTGAGACCTTGCCCGGTCATGTGCGGGCCTGCTATCCCTTTGTGCGGGTGCAAACCGACACGGTGTCGCGCTCAGGCTCGCTGAAAAATGCTGGGCTGAGCTATGGTTTTGTTGCCGGCCCGGGCCGTTATGAAACCACGCTGACGCGCCCCGACCTGTATGCCGACTATTACCTGGAGCAGTTCACCCTGCTGGTGCAAAACCACCGGGTCGAGTTGGAAGTGGGCACCAGTTCGCAGCCGATCCCGGTGCATTTCTCGTTTGCCGAGCAGGACCATGTGGAGGTCAGTTTGAGCCCGGAGCGCCGCCAGCTGATGCGCGATGTGTTTGACCTGCCCGACCTGGCGGCCATGGACGACGGCATTGCCAACGGCACCTACGAACCGCGCCCGGGCGAGCCGCAGCCACTGGCCTTGTTCACCGCGCCGCGGGTGGACTATTCGCTGCAGCGCTTGCGCCATTACACCGGTACCGCAGCCCACTACTTTCAGAACTTTCTGCTGTTCACCAACTACCAGTTCTACATTGATGAATTCGTCCGGCTGGGGCACGAAGCCATGGCCGACCCGAGCAGCGAGTACATCGCGTTCGTTGAGCCCGGCAATGTGGTGACCCGGCGCGTTGGCAGCGCTGCGCTGGCGGCTGACGCGTTGGGCAAGTTGCCGCCGCGCCTGCCGCAAATGCCGGCTTACCACCTGATGCGGGCCGACCGCAGCGGCATCACCATGGTCAATATTGGCGTCGGGCCTGCCAATGCCAAGACCATCACCGACCACATCGCCGTGCTGCGACCGCATGCCTGGATCATGCTGGGCCACTGTGCCGGTCTGCGCAACTCTCAGCAGCTGGGTGACTATGTGCTGGCCCATGGCTATGTGCGCGAGGACCATGTGCTTGATGAAGAGCTGCCGCTGTGGGTGCCGATCCCGGCGCTGGCCGAGATCCAGGTGGCGCTGGAGGCCGCCGTGTCGCAGGTGACACAGCTGCAGGGGCCCGAGCTTAAGCGGGTGATGCGCACCGGGACCGTGGCCAGCACCGACAACCGCAACTGGGAGCTGCTGCCCGACAACGGCCCGCAGCGCCGCTTTAGCCAAAGCCGGGCGGTGGCGCTGGACATGGAGAGCGCCACCATTGCCGCCAATGGCTTTCGGTTTCGGGTGCCCTACGGCAC
>CAJAXU010000168.1 GCA_903948045.1 uncultured beta proteobacterium
ATGACCAAGGTGCGCAAGCACATGGTGGCGCAGCAGCTCGACGCGGTGCTGTTCACCTCGTACCACAACATCAATTACTACAGCGATTTCCTGTACTGCTCGTTCGGCCGCTTTTACGGTCTGGCCGTGACGCACGACAAAACCACGGTGATTGCCGCCAACATCGACGGCGCGCAACCCTGGCGCAAGGGCGTCGCCGACGACATGCTGACCTACACCGACTGGCAGCGTGGCAACTATTTCCGTGCGGTGCAGGCCTGCATCCCGAACAAAGGCCGCGTTGGCCTGGAGTTTGACCACCTGCCGGTGGACCGCCTGGCGATGCTCAAAAACGCCCTGCCCAACGTCGAGTTTGTCGATGTCGGCGTGGCCTGCATGGCCATGCGCATGGTCAAGAGCGACGAAGAGATCGAGTTCATTGCCAATGGGGCGCAGGTTTGCGACATCGGTGGCGCAGCGCTGGTGGCGGCTGTGAAAGAAGGGGTGCCCGAACATGAGGTGGCGCTGGCCTCCACCAACGCCATGGTGCGCGAAATCGCCAAGCGTTATCCGCACACCGAGCTGATGGACACCTGGACCTGGTTCCAGTCGGGCATCAACACCGACGGCGCCCACAACCCGGTGACCACGCGCCGGGTGCAACAGGGCGACATCCTGAGCCTGAACTGCTTCTCCATGATCTCCGGCTACTACACCGCGCTGGAACGCACGCTGTTCTTGGGCCATGCGTCGGACGCGCACCTGCGCCTGTGGGAAGTCAATTGCAAGGTGCACGACGAGGGCAAGAAACTGCTGGTTCCCGGCGCCCGCTGCGGCGACATTGCGCGTGAACTCAACAAGATTTTTGAAGCGCATGATCTGCTGCAGTACCGCACCTTCGGCTACGGCCACTCGTTTGGCACCCTGAGCCACTACTACGGCCGCGAAGCCGGGCTGGAGCTGCGTGAAGACATCGACACCATCCTGGAGCCCAACATGGTGATCTCGATGGAACCCATGATCATGCTGCCAGAAGGCATGCCAGGCGCGGGTGGCTACCGAGAGCACGACATCCTGGTGATCACGCCTGAGGGAAATCGCAACCTGACCGCCTTCCCTTACGGCCCGGCACACAATATCATCAAGGGTTGAGCCGGGCGGCACGCCCGCGACCCCGAGGCAGGAATACATGCAACATTTTTCAATCTGGTCATTGCTGCGCAATGGCATGTCGTACCACGAGGGCTGGCAGAAGCACTGGCGCTCACCCGCGCCCAAGCGCGAGTACGACGCCGTGGTGGTTGGGGCTGGCGGCCATGGTTTGGCCACCGCCTACTACATGGCCAAGGAACACGGCATGCGCAACATTGCCGTGGTGGAACGCGGCTGGCTGGGTGGGGGCAACACTGCGCGTAACACCACCATCGTGCGCTCGAACTACCTCTGGGACGAGTCGACCGCGCTCTATGAAAAAGCCATGAAGCTCTGGGAAGGACTGTCGCAGGACATCAATTACAACGTGATGTTCAGTCAGCGCGGGGTGATGAACCTGGGCCACAGCCTGCAAGACATGCGCGACATCGAGCGCCGCGTCAGCGCCAACCGCCTCAACGGGGTGGACGCCGAGGTGGTCAGCCCGGCGCAGATCAAGGAAATGATCCCCTTCATCAACCTCAACACCCGCTACCCCGTCCTGGGCGCCTCGCTGCAGCGCCGGGCTGGCGTGGCGCGGCATGACGCGGTGGCCTGGGGCTACGCCCGCGCTGCCGACGCACTGGGTGTGGACATCATTCAAAACTGCGAAGTGACCGGCATCCGGCGCGAGAACGGCGCCGTGGTTGGCATTGACACCGCGCGCGGTTTCATCAAGACGCCCAAGGTGGCAATCGTGGCCGCTGGCCACTCCAGCGTGGTGGCTGGCATGGCCGACCTGCGCCTGCCCATTGAGAGCCACCCGCTGCAGGCCTTGGTGTCCGAGCCGCTCAAGCCGATTTTCCCGAACGTGGTGATGAGCAATGCCATCCATGCCTACATCAGCCAGTCCGACAAGGGTGATCTGGTGATCGGCGCTGGCATCGACGCCTACACCGGGTACGGCCAGCGCGGCAGCTACCAGACCATCGAGCACACGCTGCAGGCCATCGTCGAGATGTTCCCGCTGTTCTCGCGGGTG
>CAJAXU010000169.1 GCA_903948045.1 uncultured beta proteobacterium
CCATTTACTACATCACCGCCGACAGCCTGGCCGCCGCCAAGAACAGCCCACAACTCGAAGTCTTCAAGAAATAAGGCATCGAAGTGCTGCTGATGACCGACCGGGTGGACGAGTGGGCGCTGAACTACCTGAATGAGTTTGACGGCACGCCGATGCAAAGCGTGGCCAAGGGCGCGGTCGATCTGGGCAAGCTTCAGGACGAGGCCGAGAAAAAAGCGGCTGAAGAAGCGGCTGAGACCTTCAAGCCACTGCTGGCCAAACTGAAAGAAGCGCTGAAAGACAAGGCCGAAGACGTGCGCGTGACCACCCGACTGGTGGACAGCCCGGCCTGCCTGGTGGTGCAAGACCATGGCATGAGCACCCAGCTGGCGCGCATGCTCAAACAGGCCGGCCAGAGCGCGCCCGAAGTGAAACCCGTGCTGGAAGTCAACGCCGACCACCCGTTGGTGAAAAAGCTCGACGGCTCGGTGCATTTCCATGACCTGGCGCACATCCTGTTCGACCAGGCGCTGCTGGCCGAAGGCGGCCTCCCGGCCGACCCTGCCGCTTATGTGAAACGGGTCAACGCGCTGCTGGTGTAACCAGCGCGGCGCTTGGCCCGTGCCAAACGGACCGGCGCCGCACCCGCACCCGCACAACCAGGACGCCACCGCATGTCGAACGCCCCCATGCTGCGCATGACCATCCCACTGGAGGTCGGCATCGGTTGCCGCGACCTGGCGGTGATGCAGCAGTTTTACCAACACACCCTCGGGCTGCAGTTCATCAGTGAGGCCCGTGTGCCGGTCCAAGTGGCGCAGGACTACCGGCTGGCCCGGGGCAGCGCCACCGTGATCCGGCTGCAGACCAGCTACGGGGAGCGGATCAAGCTGATTGCCCCGGATGAGGCGCCAGCGCCGCCCAGCGAGCACGCGGCCTATGTGTTTGATCAGCCCAACGTGATGTACCTGACCTTCATCATCGGCGACGTCAAGGCGGCCATGGCCCGCCTGCGCGAAGCCGGCGTCAGCTTCATGACGGGCACGGAGCCCGTCCAAAGCCGGCCAGGCCTGTATGTGGCATTTCTGCGCGACCCCGAGGGCAACATCATCGAGCTGGTGCAATACGATGATGTGGCCGCCTATCGACCCGACTTGCAATAACAACCAGGACCAGACACCATGACGATCCCACGCCGCGTGCCACCGACCGCCACCAGCACCCTGGAGAGCCGCCTGGCCGCGGTCGAAGACCAACTCGCCATCCGCGACTTGACGGCGCGCTACAACTTTGCCATCGACAACCGGGATCTGGCGGCCGCCGCTGAGCTGTTCACCGATCAGGCATCGTTCGGCTCCCAAGACGGCGCCATGCGTGCCACCGGACGGGAGGCGGTCCTCAAGCAATTTGAGAGCCGCTACAGCGTGATGGGCCCCTCCAACCATTTTGCCCATGACCATGTCATCTGGTTTGACTCGGCAACCCAAGCCCAGGGGCGCTTGTCGGTGCATGCAGAGGTCTGGCGCAATGAACAGCCCATGGTGACGGCGATGCGGTACAGCGACCGCTACGAAAAGGTGGACGGTCTTTGGCGGTTTTCGGAGCGGCTGTTGTCGTTCTTTTACTACCTCAACGTTGCCGACTACCCCGCAGCCATGGGCCAGCTGGAGCGCAACCGGGCCTCTGGTACTCCGGTGGCTGCCGACTACCCGGAGCGCCTGGCCACCTACAAGGAAATGCGCCCGGGCAAATCACAAGCCTGAACTATTCCGGCTTGATGCCGGCGGTCTTGATCACCCGGACCCAGGTGTCGAGTTCGGACTTGACGAAGGCGGTGTAGTGCTTGCTGCCCTGCGGCGGCACGACAAAGCCAACCGAGTTCATGCGCTGGCGGATCGCGTCGGACTGCATGGCCTGGGCAATGGCGGCTTCGAGCTTGTCCACCACCGCCTGCGGCGTGCCCTTGGCCACCGACATGCCGGACCAGGACAGAGCCTCAAAGCCCTTGTAACCGGCCTCGGCAATCGTCGGCACATCGGGGTAGAGCGGGTTGCGTGCCGCGCTGGACACCGCAATGGCGCGCATCTTTCCGGCGCGCACATGGGGCAGCGCGGCGTCCTGGTTGATGAACATCATCGGAATGGTGCCGCCGAGCAGGTCGGTGAGCATGGGGCCACCGCCCTTGTAGGGAATGCCGGTGAGCTCAATGCCGGCGGTCTGCTTGAACAGCTCCATCGCCATGTGGCCTGAGGCGGCATGGGTGAAACCGTAGTCCAGCTTGCCCGGGTTCTTTTTGGCGTAGTCGACCACGTCGGCGACCGACTTGTACGGGGTAGCCGGGTGCACCACCAGCACGTTGGGGCCGGAATGCACCTGCGACAGGTGGATGAAATCGCTCATCGAGTTGTAGCGCAAGTTCGGGTCGAGCCCGTGCGCCACCGCGTTCTGACCGACCCCGGTCTGGATCAGGGTGTAGCCGTCGGCCGGCAGCCGCAGGCCGCGCTCGGTGCCAATGGCGCCACCGACGCCGCCAATGTTTTCCACCACAAAGGGCTGCTTGAGCTGCTTGCTCAGCTCCTCCGCCACCATCCGGCCCATTACGTCGCTGGTGCCGCCTGGCGGGAAGGCCACAATCACCTTGACCGGTTTGCTGGGGTAATCCGACTGGGCCCAGCTAACGGCACTGAATGCTACTATAAACATAGCATAAAACACAGACTGGACAAGGCTTAGACGACGATTTGGCATCTTTTTTCTCCGGAATGATTGAGGTGACCATGTTAAACCGACCCGGGTCGCCGTGCGCGCAGCGGCCGGCTGCGACAATCCGCCGCGATCCATCAACTTCCGGACATCCCGCCATGACCCGCTTTATGCCCCGTGCCGCCCTCACCCTCAGCCTGGCCCTGAGCACCCTGCCCGCCGCCTGGGCGCAAAACGCGGTCACCGCCGCCGCGGCCAAAGAGGCGGGTGCCGTCGTCACACCCTCGGGCCTGGTGTACCGCTCGCTCAAGGACGGCGCCGGCGCTAGCCCAAGCGCCAGCGACAAGGTCAAGGTGCATTACCGCGGCACCTTTCCGGACGGCAAGGAATTTGACAGCTCCTACAAGCGCAATGAAGCGATTGAATTTCCCTTGAGCGGCGTGATCAAGTGCTGGACCGAGGGCGTGCAGCGCATGAAAGTTGGCGGCAAGGCCAAGCTGACCTGCCCACCCGCCATCGCCTATGGTGAGCGCGGCGCCGGCGGTGTCATTCCACCCAATGCCACCCTGCTGTTCGAGGTGGAGTTGCTGGCCATCAACGGCAAGTAAGCCCGCGCCCGCCGCATGGATCTGGCGCTGGTGCTGCTGCTCGGCCTGGTGGCCGGCACGGTAGGCGGCGTGGTGGGTTTTGGCACCTCCATCATGCTGATGCCGGCACTGGTGCTGGTGTTTGGCCCGCGTGAAGCGGTGCCGATCATGGCGGTGGCGGCGATCATGGCCAACGCCTCGCGCGTGGCGGCCTGGTGGCGCGAGGTGGACTGGCGCACCACCGCCGCCTACAGCGTCACCGGCATGCCGGCAGCCGCCCTGGGCGCCCACACCCTGCTGACCCTGCCACCCGGTGTGGTCGAGGCGTCGCTGGGCCTGTTTTTTATCGGCATGATTCCGCTGCGGCGCTGGATGGCGCAGCAGCGCTGGGTGCTCAACCGTTGGCACCTGGCCGGCGTGGGGGCGGTGATCGGCTACCTGACCGGCATCGTGGTCAGCACCGGGCCGATCAATGCGCCTTTCTTTCTGGCGCACGGGCTGGTCAAGGGCGCCTACCTGGGCACCGAGGCCATGGGCTCGTTGGCGGTGTATGGGGCCAAGGCTCTGACCTTTCGCGCCTTTGACGCCCTGCCCGTGGCCAGCTTGCTGCGCGGCCTGACCGTTGGCGCCTCCCTGATGGCGGGTGCGTTCATCGCCAAACGCCTGGTGCTGCGGCTGGATGCCGCGCGCTTTCAGCTGCTGATGGACGGCCTGTTGCTGGTGGCGGGGGCGACCATGCTCTGGGCCGCCCTGCGACCCGCACCCCTGTAGGGGCGTTCAGACCACCAGCGGTTCGTCTTGCATGGCCTCCAGCTGGTCCTCCAGCATCTGCACCTGGCCCTGCCAGTAATCGCTGGAGCCAAAC
>CAJAXU010000170.1 GCA_903948045.1 uncultured beta proteobacterium
GACCTTGCTGGGCGTCACTGAATCCAACATACAGCGGGGGCTTTCAGCGGTCGCCGCATCACCACCCTAAGTCACATCCAATGGCCGACATTCACCTGAACTCCATCTCCAAGCGCTTCGGCGATGTGGAGGTCATCCCCAACCTCAGCCTGACCATGCCCGACGGCAAGTTCACTGTGCTGCTTGGCCCATCGGGTTGCGGCAAGTCGACGCTGCTACGCATCATCGCTGGCCTGGAAACGCCCAGCAGTGGCGAAGTGCGCGTGGGTGATCGGCTGGTCAACGATGTGCCCCCCTCCAAGCGCGGCTGCGCGATGGTGTTTCAAAACTACGCGCTGTACCCCCACAAGACGGTGAGACAGAATTTGTCGTTCCCGCTGCGCATGGCCAAAATGCCTGCAGCCGAGCAAACGCAGCGCGTCGACGAAATTGCCACAGTACTCGAACTCACGCCTTTGCTCGACCGCTTTCCGCGCCAACTCTCCGGCGGCCAGCGCCAGCGTGTGGCCATGGGCCGGGCCATGATCCGTCGTCCCGAGGTTTTTTTATATGACGAGCCCTTGTCCAACCTCGACTTAGAACTGCGGGTACGGCTGCGCCTTGAGATCGCGCGTACCCAGCGCGCGCTCAAGTCCACGGCCGTTTACGTCACGCACGACCAGACCGAGGCCATGACCCTGGCTGACCAGATCGTGGTGCTGCGCCAGGGGCGCATCGAGCAGGTCGGCGCGCCCCTGGACCTCTACCGTCGGCCCGCCAACCTGTTCGTTGCTGGTTTCATCGGTACCCCCAAGATCAACCTGTTCACCGTCGAGAGCTGCGAACCGGTGGGCGACGGTACCCGGCTGACCATCGGTGCGATGTCGCTGGTGGTTCCGCGCCGCTTCGAGGTGCCGGTTGCGACCGTGGGCTTTCGCCCGGAGCAGGTGCGGCTGGGCGCTGCTGACGCCAGGCAAGTGGTGTTCGAGCTGGCCGACTGCGAGACTCAGGCCGTCGAACACCTGGGTGACCGGGCCTTTTGTTACCTGCGTTCGTCACTGGGTGAATTGGTGGTGCTTGCGCCTGATGCACAAAGCCGCCTGTCGGGTGCGCTGACTCTGGCCGTCGACGCTGACTCGTTGCACTTTTTCGGCGCCGACGCGATGGCTCTGCGCTGAGGATGCCTGGCCGATTACATCCGGGCCGGTTGCGCCGGCCCCTAAACACCACATCCGTAACGTCATGAAAATCACCCGCCTCACCACCTACCGCGTGCCTCCTCGCTGGATGTTCCTGAAGATCGAGACCGATGAAGGCATCGTCGGCTGGGGAGAGCCCGTGGTGGAGGGGCGCGCCCGGACTGTAGAGGCCGCCGTGCATGAACTGTCCGACTACCTGGTCGGCCAGGACCCGCGCCGCATCAACGACCTGTGGCAGGTCATGTACCGCGGGGGCTTCTACCGCGGCGGCCCTATTCTCATGAGCGCGATAGCCGGCATCGACCAGGCGCTGTGGGACATCCTGGGCAAGTCAATGGGCCAGCCGGTCTACAAGCTCCTAGGGGGACGCCTGCGCGACCGAATGAAGACCTATTGCTGGGTCGGCGGGGACCGGCCAGGGGAGGTCATCGAAGGCATCCACCGGGCCCGCGCGATGGGGTTCGACACGGTCAAGATGAATGGCACCGAGGAATTCGCGATGGTCGAGAGTCACGCGGCGGTCGACCGGGCCCTGGAGAAGTTTGCCTTGATCCGCGCCGAGTTCGGCAGCACGATCGACTTCGGCATCGACTTCCACGGCCGGGTGTCGATGCCCATGGCCAAGGTGCTTTTGCGTGAGCTCGAGCCGCTGCGCCCGCTGTTCGTGGAAGAGCCGGTGCTGGCCGAGCAATGCGAGTACTACCCGCGCCTGGCCGAAAGCACCTCGATCCCGCTGGCGGCCGGGGAGCGCATGTACTCGCGTTTTGATTTCAAGCGTCTGTTCGAGGCCGGCGGCATCTCCATCCTGCAGCCGGACGTCTCGCACGCTGGCGGCATCACCGAGTGCCTACGCATCGCGTCCATGGCCGAGGCCTATGACGTGTCCCTGGCGCCGCATTGCCCGCTGGGGCCGGTGGCACTGGCCGCCTGCCTGCAGGTCGACCTGGTGTCGCAGAACGCGGTGTTTCAGGAGCAAAGCATGGGCATCCACTACAACCAGGGTGCCGAGCTGTTGGACTACGTCCTCAATCCCGAGGATTTCCGCGTCAAGGACGGATTTGTCGCCGCCAGTGAGCGGCCCGGGTTGGGCGTAGAGGTCGACGAAGCGCGCGTGATCGCGGCAAGCGTCAATGTCTTGGACTGGCGTAACCCGGTGTGGCGCCACAAAGACGGCAGCGTCGCCGAGTGGTGAAGCCATGACCACGACCCCGCCGACTCACGGGCCGCTCAAGGCCGGTGCAGCATGTCGTCGCCGATCTCCAGCATCTTGGCTTCCAGCAGCTGCGTCATGCGGGCGACCTGGGTCTGGTAGGCGGGCGCGTGGTAGCAATTGAACAACTCCAGCGGATCTTGCTCGCAGTCGAACAGCTCCCATTCGGCTGCTTGCCCACCGGCCAGGGTGCCGGGTAAGCCCAGGCCCTGGTTGTACCAGTAGATCAGTTTGTAACGCTGGTCCCGGATGCCGTAGTGGGCGTAGGCGTTGTGGTATTCGTCCTGGTGCATCCAGTAGCGGTGGTAGGCCACGGCTGGCCAGTCCTTGGGCGTTTGCCCCTGCAGCAGGGGCCGGATGCTGCGGCCCTGCATGTAGCTGGGCACCGGCACACCGGCCAGGTCGAGAAAGGTCGGCGCAAAGTCGACGTTGGACAGCAGTGTGTCGCACACCGACCCCGGCTGGATCTGGCTTGGCAAGCGCACCACAAAGGGCATCTGAAACGACTCCTCGTACATGAAGCGCTTGTCAAACCAACCGTGCTCACCCAGGAAGAAGCCCTGGTCCGAGGTGTAGATCACCAGCGTGTTGTTTGCCAGGCCTTCGGTATCCAGGTAGTCCAGCACACTGCCCACGCTCTCATCGACCGAGGCGATGGTGCGCAGGTAGCGTTGCATGTAGCGCTGAAACTTGAAATGGTCGTACTCGGCTTGGCTGGCGAAGGTGAAGACTTCGGCGGTGTCTTTGTCGATCAGTCGCACCGCACTGACATCGTGCGGGGCGGGCAATTTGCGGGCCGGCATACCGGGTACCAGCAGCTCCCCCACCGCCTGTCCCCCGTCGGGCTGCACCAACCCGAGGTCCAGGTAGGTCATGTCGTCGGCAATGCGCATTTTGGCCTGGCCGGCTGCCCGGGCGCGGTTTTTATAATCGTCGCTGAAGGTGTCGGGCAGGGCAATGTCGGCCGTGTAATGGTCTTTGTACTTGGGGTGGTACTCCCAGGAGCGGTGCGGCGCCTTGTGGTGGCACATCAGCATGAAAGGCCTGGATGTGTCACGCGCTTTGAGCCAGTCCAGAGACTTGTCGGTGATGATGTCGGTGACATAGCCCGGGTAGCTGACCGCCCCGCCGGGTTCATGGAACACCGGGTCGTGGTAGTCGCCCTGGCCGGGGACCACGGCCCAGTCGTCAAAGCCGGTGGGCTGGTGCGCCGGGCCTTCGCCCAGGTGCCATTTACCGAAAATGGCGGTTTGGTAGCCGCTGCCGCGCAAGTGCTTGGCCACGTTGGGCAGGCGGTTGTTGATGCCGTCGGCCAGCGTCATGACGCCGTTCACATGGTTGTAGGTGCCGGTCAGAATCGCCGCGCGGCTGGGGGTACAAATGGAGTTGCTGACATAGCAGTGGTTCATCCGCATGCCCTCCTGGGCCAGACGGTCGATATGGGGGGTCTGGTTGATGCC
>CAJAXU010000171.1 GCA_903948045.1 uncultured beta proteobacterium
GTCGGCCTGGCGCACGGTGAACAGTGGCAGCGGCTTGTCATGGCCGGCCACCGTCACCGTCTTCTGACTGTACGGCAGGAAAGTGGGCGGAAACTGGCTTAAGGCGCTCTCGGTCTTGAGCGAGGACATCAACAGCCAGACGATCGGAGCAAACAGCGTGAACAGGCCAACGCCCAGGTACAGGTAACTGAGCCAGTCGGTCCAGTCCAGCCGCTGGCGGCCGCGGGTGCGGGTAAAAAAGGCCAAGGCGCGCATAAGTGATCCGGTCCGGCAGCGGCCTAGCGGGCCTTTTGGCCGGCCGAGCTGGCCCGCGTCAGGCGCAGCTGGGCCAGGGTCAGGGCGATCAGGCCCAGCGCCAGCAGCAGCGAGGCCGCCGCCGCCAGCCCGTACAGGTGAATCTGCTCGGCAAAGCCAGTCTGGTAGATGAATTGCACGATGAAAGTGGTGGCCGAGCCCGGCCCGCCGCCGGTCAGCACAAACACCTCGTCAAAAATCTGCACGGCCCGGATCAGCGCCAGTACCAGCACCACAATCAAATTGGGCATCAGCAGGGGGAGCGTGATGCGGCGCAGGGTGCGCCAGGGCGTGGCGGCGTCGAGTTGGGCCGCCTCGTACATGTCTTTCGGAATGGCCTGCAATCCGGCCAGCAGAATCAGCGTGTAAAAACCCATGTGCGCCCAGATCGAGACAAACACCGTCCAGAAAAAGGCCCAGCCGGCATCCAGCAGCCAGTCCACCGGCGCGGCGCCTGCCGCCAGCAGGCCGGCATTGAACACGCCCTGGCTTTGCAGCAGCCACTTCCAGATCAGCGCCACCACCACCGGCGACAGCAGCACCGGGTAAAAAAACACGCCACGCCAGAAGCCGCGCCCGATGATCTTGCGGTTGAGCACCAGCGCCGTCAATAGCGACAGGCCCACCATCAGGCCAACCTGGATCAGGCTGAACTTGAGCGTGTTGAAGACGGCGCGCCAGAACACATCCTTGCGGCAGCTCTGGATGTCGAAGTAATCGCGACACTCCAGCAGGATGGCGAAATTCTCGGCCCCGGTGTAGGGCCGCTCCAGCGGCATCAGCTTGACGCCGCCGGTGGTGGCGTACACCAGGTTGATCAGGATCGGCAAAAATGTGAACAGGCCGAACACCAGCAGGTTCGGCCCGACAAACACCCAGCCCAGCCGCGACAGGCCGAGCCAGCGCTGGCCGGCCCGGAACAGCGGCTCGAACAGGTTGAAGAAGACGCCGAGCAGGCGGGCGACCAACTGCAAAAAAGCTTACTTTTGCGCCTGCTTGACCGCATCGGCCATGTCGGCGCCGATCTTGGTCATGGCTTCGTCGCTGCTCATCTCGCCCACAATGGCCTGGGTCACGCGCGCCACGGTGGGCAGCATGAGGGCGCGGTTGAACTTGTAGCCCTGGAACTGGTAGGCCACCGGCGACAGGGTCGCCACGCCGGCACTGAAACTGGCCAGCGCTGCGCGCGCTGCCGGGGTGGCGCCGGGATAAGGCACACCCTTCTTGGCCAGGCCGGCATGAGCCGGGATATTTTCGGTCCTGCCGGTGAACTCGGCGTAGTTGGCCTCGGAGGCGATGAAGTCCAGGAACATGCCAACTTCTTTGGGCGACTTGCTGGTCTTCAAAGCGACCCAGGCAGCACCGCCAGGAATGCCAGAACAGGCCGCCGGGCCACAGGGGTTGGGCACCGCCACCCAGTCAAAGGCATTGCCAATGTCTTTTTGCAGCCGGTTGATCTGCCAGGAGCCCGACAGCACCATGGCGACGCGACCGTTCTTGAACTCACCAATGGAGTCGGCGTAGGTGGAGCCACCGGAGCCGGCCCATACCTCCTTGAGCATGGCGCCATCCTTGTGCCAGGCGACAAACTTGTTGACGGTGGCCTTGTAGCCGTCATCCAGCACCAGATCACCCTTGGCATCAAAGATTTTGGCGCCATAGCTGATGGCCGGGCCAGCGAAGCGGTGGCCCGAGCGGTCCCAGGCCAGGGCGGCCGGGGTTTGTGTGGCCTTGGCCACCTTGCGCGTCGCGTCCACCCACTCGTCCCAGGTTGCCTTGGGGCCGGGCAGCGCCACCTTGGCCTGCTCGAACAGGGTTTTGTTGACATAAGGCCCGGTCATGGTCAGCTGGGACATGAAACCGTAAATGCCCTTGTCGGTGGCAGTGGGGCGCAGCCAGGGCAGGGTGGCGCCGAAATTGGCCTCCCAGTAGGCCCGGTCTTTCACATGGGCCGAGACGTCCAGGTAATACTTGGACAGGCCACCCAGATCGGTGACCCGGGCGATGTCCGGGCCCTGGCCGGCGGCCAGCTGCACCGGCAGCTGCTCGACGATGGTCTTGTACGGCACCACATCGATCACCACCTTTGGTGCCCGGGTTGGCGGCCTCAAAGCGCTTGGCCTGCGCGGCCGTGACCTCGCACTCCACACCATCCTGGTAGCACATCACCCGAATCTCCGCCGCCTGTGCTGCCAGCGACAGGCCCATCAAAGCGGCTGCAGCCGCGGCAATACCGGTTTTGGAAATTGGAGTCAACATGGCGTGTGCTTTCAAAAAGAAGGGTAAAGACAGGCTGGAATGGTAGGGCAAAACGCCGCTGGCACACTCATGGTTTTCACCAAGCCACCTGCCCATGCACCGTTCTGCTGTCCCCAAGGTGTCCGCCGCGCCCTGCGACCTGCTGCCTGCCCTGCTAATCGCCGACAGCGGCACCCGCGTCGACCACCCCTACCAATGGCCTGCGCGACGCGCGGAAGTGGCCGCCCACCTGCTGCCCCTGGCCTATGGGCCGCTGCCACCGACACCAAGCCGGACCGACTGCGAATTGCTGCATGCGGCGACGGTGCGGCAGTTCGGCGGCGCGCAGCTGCTGTCCTGCCGGGTCCGGCCGCTTGGCATGGACGGTTTCGCGCTGCGGGTGTGGGTTCCAGCTGGCACCGGTCCCTGTCCGGTGCTGCTGCACGGCGACGGCTGCTGGCATTACGCCAGCGACGAGGTGATTGCCGCCGTGCTGAAGCGCGGTCTGGTGTTCGCCCAGTTCAACCGGGTGGAGATCGCGCCGGACCCGCCAGCGCCTGGCGCCAACCCGGCACTCCATGCGACGCTGGCCAGCTGGGCCTGGGCTTACCACCGAGCCATTGATGCGCTGTTACAGCTCGGCCAAGTGGCCCAGTCCCCCGCGTTGGGCCGGATCGACCCGCAGCGGATCGCCGTGGTGGGCCACTCACGCGGCGGCAAGGCCGCCTTGCTCGCCGGCGCGACCGATGAACGCATTGCCCTGACCAGCGCCAACAATTCGGGCGCCGGCGGCGCCGGCTGTTGGCGCCTGGGCGACGCTGGCGCCGAATCACTGGCCGACATCACGCGCGCTTTTCCCCACTGGCTGGCACCGGGCATGGCCAACTATGCCGATCGTGTGACAGCCCTGCCCTTTGACCAGCATTTCTTGAAGGCCTTGATCGCACCACGCGCCTTGCTAACCACCGAGGCGCTGGACGATGCCTGGGCCAACCCAGCTGGCAGCCAGGTCACGCACCTGGCGGCGCAAGCGGTCTATGCACTGCTGGGCGTCCCCGAGCGCATTGCCCTTGGCACGCGTCCGGGCGGCCACGACCACAGCCCGGCCGACTGGCACACACTGCTAGACTTCTGCGATTCGGTTTTCACCGGGCAAGCGCGCCCGCGCGGACTGGACGTCACGCCGTTTCCTGCCCGGCCCTGAGCCGGACGGGCGCGCGGACCGAACTGCCGCCCTCATGCGTCGCCCGAACACCACCCCGCCCGAACACCCTGAACCCCATGCGTACTCTCAAACCTATCCCCCTGCTATTGCTGATCCTGGCCGTTGTAGCCGCCGTTGGCGGCGGCGCCTATTGGCTGACTCGTCCGAAAGAGGCCACCCAACCAACCGTGTCATCAGCGTCAGCGCCAGTTGCAGCGCGGCCAGCCCTGACCGTGACCAGCACCCGCGCCCAGAGCAGCGCCTTGCCGATCAAGCTGAGCGCCAACGGCAACGTGGCCGCCTGGCAGGAGGCCAGCATCGGCGCTGAAATCAGCGGCCTGCGGCTGGCCGAGGTACTCGTTAACGTGGGGGACGTGGTGCAACGCGGCCAGGTGTTGGCGCGCTTTGCCACCGAGGCCGTGCAGTCAGATGTCGCGCAGGCACGGGCTGCCGTGGCTGAGGCCAGCGCCAACGCCCAGGAGGCAAGTGCCAACGCCGACCGCGTCCGCACCCTCAGCAGTACGGGAGTTTTCAGCGGCCAGCAGATCAACCAGTACCTGACGGCCGAGCAGACCGCCAAAGCCCGGGTGGACTCGGTCAAGGCCGGGCTAGCAGCCCAACTGCTGCGCTTGCAATACGCCGAGGTACGGGCACCGGACAGCGGCGTGATCTCGGCGCGCCTGGCCACGGTGGGTGCCGTGGTGGGCGCTGGCACCGAGTTGTTCCGGCTGATCCGCCAAGGCCGGCTGGAGTGGCGCGCCGAGGTCGGCTCGGCCGAGCTGGCGCGCATGCGTCCGGGCACCGCCGTGACCGTGCTGGCCGCCAGTGGCGCCCAGAGCACCGGCCGGGTGCGCATGGTGGCGCCAACGGTGGACCCGCAAACCCGCTCCGGCCTGGTCTATGTCGACCTGCCCAGCCAGAGCGGCAGCGCCAGCAGCTTCAAGGCCGGCATGTTCGCGCGCGGCGAATTTGAACTCGGCACCTCGCCAGGGCTGACCGTACCGCAGCAGGCAGTGGTGGTGCGCGACGGCTTCAGTTATGTGTTTCGGCTTAACCCGGACCAGCGCGTGAGCCAGCTCAAGGTACAAACCGGCCGGCGGATCGGCGAACGCGTTGAGCTGCTGGACGGCGTAGGTGCTGAGGCGCTGCTGGTGGCCAGTGGCGCCGGTTTCCTGAACGATGGCGATCTGGTCAAGGTGGCGCCGGGTTCAGCAACAAATCCGGCCTCAACCCTCGCCAAACCTGACGTTCCCGCTATTAAATAAGGAGCAGTCATGAACTTCTCCTCGCTCTCGATCAAGAACCCGGTGCCGGCTGTTCTGCTGTTCGTGCTGCTGACACTGGCCGGCCTGCTGGCTTACCGCGCCAGAGTGGTGCAGGATTTCCCTGACATTGAACTGCCGATCGTCACCATCAGTGCCCCGCTCGCCGGCGCGGCACCGGCGCAGCTGGAGACCGAAGTCGCGCGCAAGCTGGAAAACTCGGTGGCGACGCTGCAGGGTGTGAAAAACATCTACACCAAGGTGCTCGATGGCGAGGTGACGGTCACCGTCGAATTCATCCTGGAGAAACCGATCTCTGACGCCGTCAACGACGTGCGCGACGCGGTGGCCCGGGTGCGGGCCGACCTGCCGGCCGAGCTGCGCGACCCCTCGGTCACCAAAGCCTCGACCGCCGGTCGCGTGGTCCTGACTTTTACTGCAGCGGCGGCAGCCGCCTCCGCCACTACCGGTAGCCAACTCGACACGCAAGACCTGAGCTGGTTCGTCGACAACACCGTGGCCAAGCGACTGCTGGCAGTACCGGGCGTGGGTGCCGTCAAACGCATGGGCGGTGTGACCCGTGAGGTGCGGGTTGAGCTCGATGCCGCCCGCATGGCAGCCTTGCAGGTGTCGGCCGTCGACGTGTCGCGCCGGCTGCGGCTGGTGCAGCAGGAGGCGCCGGGCGGGCGCGGCGACATCAGCGGCGCCGAGCAGTCGGTGCGCACCATCGGCACGGTCAAGA
>CAJAXU010000172.1 GCA_903948045.1 uncultured beta proteobacterium
CCGGCGGGCTCGACAGCTCGGCTTGGGCACCCATGTGGCCTGGGCATTTGCTGCGGCAATCTGGCTGTATCTGGTCTGCGGCTTTTTCCGTCCCATCATGATGGGCAGCTGGTCTGAAGCGGTCCCCTTTGGCATCTTCCCGCACCTGGATTGGGTGTCGGCGCTGTCGCTGCGCTATGGCAATCTGTTCTACAACCCGTTCCATGCGCTGTCGATCGTCTTCCTGTACGGTTCAGTGCTGCTGTTCGCCATGCACGGCGCGACGATTCTGGCGGTAAGCCGCTACGGCGGCGAGCGTGAAATTGAACAAATTGTGGACCGCGGCACGGCATCCGAGCGCGCAGCCCTGTTCTGGCGCTGGACCATGGGCTTTAACGCCACCATGGAATCCATCCACCGTTGGGCCTGGTGGTTTGCGGTCCTGTGTCCACTGGTCGGTGGCATCGGCATCCTGCTTACCGGCACTGTGGTGGACAACTGGTATTTGTGGTCCGTCAAGCACCACGTCGTCCCCGCCTATCCCCTGGTCAGCCCCATGGTGGTTGATCCAGCCCTTCTGGGAGTCAAGCCATGAAAAGAACATTGAAAATTGCGCTGCTCCTGCTGGCGCCTGTCGTCGCGGGTCTGTTGAGCGGCTGTGAACGGCCCCCCATAGAAACGGTGCAGACCGGTTTTCGGGGTACCGGCATGGAGCAGATTTACAACCCACGCACGCTGATCAAGCAAGCCTCGTTGAACCAAGCCCCGGCCGCCGCCGAGGCTGCTGCTACCGACGGCCCAAAAGCCAGCGAGGTGTACAAGAACGTGCAGGTGCTGGGGGACCTCAGCGTCTCCCAGTTCAACCGGCATATGGCCGCCATCACCCAATGGGTTTCCCCTGACGCGGGCTGCGCTTACTGCCATAACGTGCAGGATTTTGCAGATGACGGCAAGTACACCAAGGTGGTGGCACGGCGCATGATCCAGATGACGCAACGCGTCAATCAGGATTGGAAATCTCACGTGGCAGAGACCGGCGTGACCTGCTACACCTGCCACCGGGGTAACAATATTCCAAGCAATGTGTGGTTTGCGCCGAAAGACCGCAAATATGCCGGCGGTGCACTGGGTGATTTGGCCGGGCAGAATATCGCGACCAAAGAAGCTGGCCTGAGTTCACTGCCTTTTGACCCATTTACCCCCTACCTGAAGGACGCTGCAGAGATCCGGGTCAATGGCAACGAGGCGATGGCGGGGGTGGGCAAGCATGCCAACCGCGCCTCGCTCAAGCAGACCGAACACACCTACTCCTTGATGGTGCATATGTCGGAATCGCTGGGCGTCAACTGCACCTACTGCCACAACACCCGCAACTTCCAGTCCTGGGAGGAATCTCGCCCGCAACGCGTAACAGCTTGGCATGGGATTCGCATGGCACGTGATCTGAATAATGATTACATGACACCCCTGACCAAGACCTTCCCGACCGAGCGACTCGGATCGAAGGGTGACGTCGCCAAAGTGAATTGCACCACCTGCCACCAGGGCGCATACAAACCGCTCTATGGCGCACCTATGGCCAAGAGTTTCCCAGAGCTGCAAGCTTTGGCAAAACCCTAAACCCGGTTCGTCGGTAGGCCTCCACACGCTGCGGTGGAGGCCTTTTTTATTTAAGATGCCCTATGGATGCAGCGCAACAATCCACTGACAGCGGCCAAACAATCGTTCTGGTGTTGGCTGACATCGCTTCTGCATCGCGGTTGTGGGGTTGGTCTCGGATTGTCAAAGGGCCGCAATCCCTGCTGGCGGTCGACGGTATTCGCTTTGCCAAGGTGCTGGGCAGTGGCGAAGGTGGCGGTTTCGGGCTGCGCCCAAGCAGTTCCCGACAGGGTCTGTTCCTGGTATTTCACACCGCCCGGGCCGCCCATGACTTCACTGAAAGATCTGAGATCGTGCAGGCCTACCGACTGCGCGCGCGCGAACTGTGTATCGTCGAGCTGGCCTGTTGGTCTTGCCGGGGCAGCTGGGATGGTACGGCGCTAGACGTCACTTTGGCGGGTCCGCCACAAAGCGGCCCGATTGCGGCCCTGACACGGGCGTCAATTCATGTGCGCAAGGCCGCCGCCTTTTGGCAACATGCCCCGCCCGCTCAAAGCGCTTTAGACAGCACCCCAGGAATTCAACTGGCTGTAGGGCTCGGAGAGGCCCCTTTTCTGCGCCAAGCCACTTTCACCATCTGGGACAGTCTGGCCGCCATGGATGCCTATGCGCGCACTGGGCCGCATTTGCAGGCGATCAAGTCCGCCGCACAGCATCAGTACTTTTCTGAATCCATGTTCGCCCGCTTTATTCCGCTGCGCACCCAAGGCCAATGGAACGATCGCCACTATGGCTGAGGCCTTGCGTACGGGCCGGGTGATCGTGGTGGGGGCGGGCATTGGCGGCTTGTGCAGTGCCCTGTTGCTCGCACAACGCGGCCTCGACGTGACCCTGCTCGAAGCCGCCGATAGCCCAGGGGGCAAGATCCGGCAGGTGCAGGTTGACGGCGTGGGCGTGGATTCCGGGCCCACGGTGTTCACCATGCGCTGGGTGCTGGACCAAATGCTGGCCGAGGTCGGCACCTGCCTGGAAGACATTCTGACGCTTGAGCCCATCAGCGTCTTGGCGCGCCATGCCTGGGCCGGCCAGACACAGCGGCTTGACTTGCTGTCGGACACCGCACGCTCGGCCGATGCCATTGCTGAATTCAGCAGTCCCGCCGAGGCACGCCGCTTTTTAGGTTTTTGCCGGCAAACCCGGGCGCTGTACGACGCTCTAGAGAAGCCCTATATCCGCAGCGAACGGCCCAACTTGCTCAGTATGGTCAGTGACCTGGGCTTGGGCGGCATGGCCACCCTCAGTGGCCTGGGGCCCTTTGCCTCTTTATGGCGCAGCCTGGGTCGACACTTTCATGACCCGCGCTTGCAACAGCTGTTTGGACGCTATGCCACCTATTGCGGCTCGTCACCCTGGTCAGCGCCGGCCACTCTCATGCTGGTGGCCCAGGTAGAGCTCGATGGCGTCTGGTCGGTCAGTGGCGGCATGTTTCGTGTCGCGAAGGCACTGGCCACATTGGGCGAAAAACATGGTGTAACGGCCCGCTACGGCAGTGCCTGCCATCAAATTTTGCTCCATGGCGGGCGCGTCAGTGGTGTGAGACTGGCATCCGGCGAGGTCCTGGAAGCCGATCACGTGGTTTTCAACGGCGATGTGGCCGCGCTGAGCCTAGGCTTGCTGGGTGAGGCCGTGCGCCCGGCGGCTCGCGCGCCCAGTACACCGCAGCGATCGCTTTCGGCCTTTACCCTGTCCATGCACGCCAGCGCCAGTGGCTTTCCCTTGGTGCGACACAACGTCTTCTTCCAACCAGACTACCGTCGTGAATTCGATGATATTTTTCAGCACCGCCGATTGCCCCGACAGGGCACGGTTTACCTTTGCGCCCAAGATCGGCAAGACAGTGGCCTGGCGCCACCAGGTGCTGAACGGATTTTTTGCCTTGTCAACGCGCCGCCCGACGGCGACACCTCTTCTTTTGACGCCTCGGAGATAGCAGCATGCGAATCGAGCAGCCTGGCGCTCATGCGTCACTGTGGCCTGGAACTCCAAGCCATGCCGCACCAGGTGGTGCGCACCCTGCCCCAGGACTTTGCCCGCCTGTTTCCCGGCAGCGGCGGCGCGCTGTATGGCCGGGCGACGCACGGCTGGATGTCGGCGTTTGCGCGGCCGTCGGCACGCAGCAAGGTGCCGGGCCTCTACCTGGCGGGGGGCAGCGTGCACCCGGGCCCTGGCTTGCCCATGGCAGCGATGTCGGGGCGACTGGCGGCCGCGACGCTGATGGCGCACCTCGATTCGACCAGCCGGTCGCGCCGGGTGGTTATCTCTGGTGGTATGTCGACGCGCTGAGCGATGACGGACAGCATGGCCTGTCCATCATCACCTTTGTGGGCAGTGTGTTTTCGCCCTACTATGCTTGGGCACGCAGCCGCAATGGTGGTGTGGCGGACCCAGAAAACCACTGCGCCATCAACGTCGCGTTGTATGGAAAGGCGGGCAAACGCTGGACCATGACCGAGCGTGGCCGCGGCCAGCTGGAGCGCAGTGCACACCATTGCCGCATTGGCCCGAGCAGCCTTCACTGGGATGGCCAGGCGTTGACCATCGACTTTGACGAAATCAATGTACCCATCCCTATGCGAGTGCGCGGGCGGGTGACGGTACGACCGGAGGGGTTGAGCCGCTTTGTGACCGCGCTCGACCACGCCGGACTGCACCGCTGGGGACCCATCGCCCCCTGTGCCCGGGTGCAGGTCGAGTTGGAGCACCCGCGTGCGAGTTGGAGCGGCCACGCCTATCTGGATGCCAATGAGGGCGACGAGCCGGTGGATCAAGGGTTTCGCGACTGGGATTGGGCGCGCGCTGGCATGGCCAACGGTGACACGGCCGTGGTTTATGACGTCCGACCCCGCCACGGACCAGACCGTGTGGTGGCACAGCGTTTTGACCGGCAAGGCCAGGCCAGGCCTTTTCAGGCACCGCCGCGCCACGCCTTGCCGGCTTCGGGCTGGCGCATCGCACGCGGCATGTGCAGCGAGCCAGGCCGGCCGCCACAACTGCTGCGCACGCTGGAAGACACGCCGTTTTACGTGCGCTCTTTGCTGCAGACCCACCTGCTGGGCGAAGAGGTGACTGCGATACACGAGTCGCTGGATATTCCGCGCTTGGTGTCGCTGCCGGTGCGCATGATGCTACCCTGGCGGATGCCCAGAAGAAGCTGAGCCTGGCAGGCGCGCCCGCGCCAGTGTTCGCTCCCGTTCCCGGGGACCAAAAGACGACGCCAAAGCACCTTCAGCTTCCAAGCCTTCCAGGTAGATCGCTTCGATCTCAGGTGCAGCACGGCGCAATTCGCGCTCAGCAAACGGCAGATGCAGGAGTGCACGCAAGGCAAACAAGAGGCGCAACCAGCCCGGCACCCAGATGCGGCTGAGACGACGCTCCATACCACGCGCAATCGCCCGGGCAGCGTCCGCTGGTGACGTCTCACTGTTCAATGGACCGGGCATGGTCGCGCGCAGGCGTACAAAACCCGGGTGCAAGGCGCCCTCTGTGACGAGTGGCGTGCTAACCCAGCCTGCGTGCACCAGCCCGACATCAACTTTGTGAGCAGCGAGCTCAATACGCCATGAATTGCCCATCGCCTCCACCGCAGATTTGCTGGCGGCATAGGCCGACATCACAGGGGGATGGGCAAAGGAAGATACCGAGGCGTTGATCAGCACGTAGCCACGTTGGCGCATGATGGACGGCAGCGCAGCGCGAACCGTGTTGAACACGCCAAACAGGTTCACCTCCACGCAGCGCTTCCACGCATCCGGATCGACATGCGCCAATGGACCGAAGGCGGCCACACCGGCGTTGGCAAACACCACATCAATATGACCGAGCTGCGCCAGCACTTGGGCCACCGCCTCTTGCATGGCCGGAAGACGGGTGACGTCAGCCACCAGGGCCAGCGTGCCGGCACCACATTGCTTGGCGACCCGGGCCAAGGGCTCGGCATCGCAGTCCAACAGCACCGGTACGCCACCGCGTGCCCGCACTTCCAGCGCGGTGGCAGCACCAATACCCGATGCCGCGCCGGTAATCAGCACCACCTGGCCTCGGAGTTTGGAGTGAGTGACGGGCAAGCTGTTACTTTCAGGATTGGTGGCACTCACCCAGACCGATCAGATCGATCAGACCGCCTTGGTCACCATGAAATACACGATGGGGAGCGGCAACACGGTGGCGATGGCGCCAGCAACCTGCCAAATGCGAGACAAGCGCCAATACTCTTCGCCCACGGTGGTGCTGGCGCGAAGCAACGTGCGTTGCTTCAACTGGATGGGCACCAACACCAACAACCAGATCAGGCCCGAGAAGGACAGCAAGCCGTAGGACCACTGAATCCACGGGTGGCTAGCCCCGCCACCCAGGTGCTGCGCCATGCCATGTCCGGTCCAGACCACACCCAAGGCACCGCACAGGGTAAAAATGGCATCGGTGATGAGCACCATCCGGTTGCTGAACTGGATGATGGCGTGGTTCCTGGTGCGTTCAGCCAAAAGTGCCCACACGCCGCTGACGATGACGTTGCCCAAAAACAAGCAGGCGCACACCAGGTGCAGGACCTTCAAATTAGGGTCCATGGCCACTCCCGGGCTCCGGCGCCTCAGACGCCTTGTCGGTCAACTGCGCGGCCGCGGCCGCCTCTCGTTGTTTGCGAGTCTTGTCACGCGCCAGACGCAGATCACGCAGCTGCCACCAGACAAACAAGGCTCCCGCACACACAATAATGAGAACCTCGACAAACTTGAGTGACACAGCGCGTCAGCGATCGGCCCGTTGGCGCTGCTCAAGGCGACCGAACAAATCGACCATCCACTCAACCCGCTGGTCAAAGCTGCGGTGAGGGACCGTCCAGGGCTTGTGGCTGGCCACAGGCCGACGGTCGCGGCTGACGA
The DNA here is from genome assembly GCA_903948045.1 of uncultured beta proteobacterium. Lineage (GTDB taxonomy): Bacteria > Pseudomonadota > Gammaproteobacteria > Burkholderiales > Burkholderiaceae_C > Rhodoferax. Next base: position 6,519 of record CAJAXU010000172.1, read on the forward strand.
CATCCACCAAAAATGCAATGGCCGGGACCGGACTGAGGCTGACAGCCGACGCTTCAGGAGCCTTCACCGCGACCGCCGCTGCCCGCGCGATCAGCGCCAGTTTGCGGCCGGTAGAGACCACAGTGCGCCGCTCGACCGAGTTAAGCCCCTCGCGCTCGAGCTGCTTGCCGATTTCTGCGTACACCAAGCGTGCCGCCTGGATGGCGGGCCGGCAATCCCATGGCAGTTCCGACAGCCCAAATTCGCCCCGTCGGTACAACACATCGGCACGCAGCAACAGGCGTTGGGTGAAGCCCGCAATGCGCGCATCAAACACGGGCTGGGCCAGCCAGGCGTCTGCATCCATGCCGATCTCACGAAACCATGCGCGCGGGATGTAGAGCCGTCCGTTACGTGCATCTTCACCGATGTCGCGCGCGATATTGGTGAGCTGCATCGCCACCCCCAGTTCACTGGCCCGGGCAATCGCCGTGTCAGTGGACGCGCCCATGATGATGGACATCATGGCGCCCACAGCACCGGCGACACGTGCGCCATAGGCTTCCACGTCGGCCAGCGTCTCATAGCGGCGCTCTTGGGAGTCCCACAAAAAGCCATCCAGCAAGGCATCGAGTAACCCACGCGGTATCCCGTAGTGATGCACCACATGCGCCAGCGCGCGGTCCGCGTCAAACCCACCCGGACGGCCTTCGTAAATGGCGTCCAGCCGCTGCTGCAGGGACTGCATCGCCAACGTCGGGTCGCTGCCCAGGTCAATCGCATCGTCGGCTAACCGGCAGTAAGCGTACAAGGCGGTGGCCGGAGGGCGAAGGCGCACCGGCAGGAGCTTGGAGGCGGCAAAAAAAGATTTGGAACCACCGCGCATGAGCTCGCGACAGGCCTGCAGGTCATAGGCCTTCGGCGTGGCATTGGCAGACTGATCAAACGAAGGATTTGACATCGGGTACCACCTCTTCAAGAATTTTTGCAGACATCAAGACACTGGGCACACCCGCCCCAGGCTGGGTACCCGCCCCCACCAGGTACAGGCCGTCAACATCCTGGCTGCGGTTGTGCGGGCGAAACCAGGCGCTTTGCACCAAGATCGGCTCCAAGCCAAAACCGGCCCCTTTGTAGGACCATAGACGGTCCTGAAAGTCTTGTGGTGTGGTGACTTTGGAAGACACCACATGCTGCTTCAAGTCGGGCAAAACGGACTCTTGCAGGGCGGTGGCAATCGCGTCTCGGTACTGCTCGGTCACCGCCGCCCAGTCGGTGCCGCTGCTGAGATTGGGCACCACAGACAGCACATAGAAGCTGTCGCAACCGGCCGGCGCGAGCGATGGATCGGTCGCTGTGGGCCGGTACAGGTAGAGGCTGAAGTCTTTGGACAGGGTGTGATTTTTGAAAATATCCTGCAGCAAACCTTTGTACCGAGGCCCCAGCACCATCATGTGATGTGGTACGTCGTGATACTGCCGATCGGTGCCGAAATACCAGACAAACAGGCCCGAGGAATACTTGCCCTTGGCAATCCGCTTGTCGGTCCAGTGCTTGCGATGCTGCGGCTCGATCAAATGGCGGTATGTCCAGGCTGGGTCGGCATTGCTCACCACAATGTCGGCGGGGATGAACTCCCCACTGGGCAACTCGACGCCGCGAGCCCGGCCACCCTCGACGCGGATGCGCGTCACCGGTGCGTTGTAGCGGATCGGCACACCCCGATCAGTCAAGAGCTGAACCAGCTCACGCACAATGGCGCCGGTGCCACCCATCGCTGAGTGCACGCCCCAACGGCGCTCCAGCGAGTGAATGAGCGCATAGACACATGTCACCGAATAGGGGTTGCCGCCAATGAGCAGCGGATGAAAGCTCATGACGATGCGCAGTTTGGGGTGCCGAATGTGTTGCGCCACCAGACTGTAGATCGAACGCCAGGCCTGCATGCGCGCGAGATTGGGCAAAGCTTTGACGACGTCGCCAATCGACTCAAAGGGAATCATGCCCAACTCCTGGAATCCGAGCTGGAAACAGCGCTCTGAAGCCTTCATCAGGTTCTTGAAGCCCTGAACATCCTCGGGGCTGAGACGCGCGATCTGATCAAGCATCGCATCATCGTTGTTGCTGTAGTCGAAATGCGTGCCGTCGTCAAAACGAATGCGGTAAAAAGGTGACATCAAGCGCAAGTCGACATGGTCTTGCATGCGCCGGCCGCACAGCGTGAACAGCTCTTCGATCAAGTGCGGCAAGGTGATGATGGTCGGTCCGGCATCGAAGGTGAAGCCGTCCTGCTTGTGCACATAGGCGCGTCCACCAGGCGCATCCAGCTTCTCCAACATTTGGACCGAGTAGCCCTTGACACTCAGCCTGATCGCCGCCGCCAGGCCACCGAAGCCGGTGCCAATGACCACAGCGGTCGGTGCCTTGCTGCCGGTGGTCGGCAATGCGCTGCGTGAGCCACCACTGACCCCACTGGCACCGCCGCCGATCCCGTCAACGGACTTGAAGTAGCTTGTCATGTTTTTCCAGGTTAACCACGAGCCCGGTCGGCTTCTGGGCTTCAAAGGTTTGGTCGGTATCGGCGCCCTTGCCCCGGCGTATGGCCCATCGCCACAGCGCCGTCGTGTCAAGCGGCAGCACCAACATCAGATGCTCCAAAATGGCCAAAGCGAGCAGGGTCCCCACCAATGTGGCGCCCACCACTTGAGCCGGCGTGGTGGCGGCGCTCGATGCGTAGCTGAACAGCACCAGCAGGCAAAGACTGGCGGCAGCGACGGAAAATGGAAAAAATGCATTCATCCACCGGCGGCGGAAGAAGCTTTGCAAATACGCCAGGTGGCTGGGCAGGAACGCCTCGCTCAAGTTACGCACGCCAAAAAACAGGTTAAGTTTGGCACTGGTGCGCATCACCCAGAGCACCAGATAAGTGGCACTACCGACTTGGTTGGGGGCATCCCAGGTCAGCGCCAGGATGATCAGGCCCACCGCCAGTATCGCCAGCTCGTGCCAGAGCACCGCACGCAAGGACTCGACGAAGCGCCGCCATCCTGTTGTCCCCGGCGGCAGCGCCGTGGTGCGGGGTCCGGTGATCCAGCCCGTCAGAAAGCTCAGCTCATTCCAACCCCAAGCCAGCAACGCGCAGGTAAAGGCACAGTAAGCCCCAGTCATGCTGGTCTGCTGTGCGGTGTGGCCAAGGCCGACCAGCGCCGCCGCGCCAAGAAGCGATGACAGCAGCAGGCTTAACACGACAGCCGACCGCGACATCCGGTTCAGCAATATCACGATGCCTGTGCTGAACCACCAGATGAAGATCGCAAACCCCAGCGCAACGGCCGCGTCGTTCATCCTTGGCTTTCAGTGGACAAAGGTCCCACGCTCACCAGGCCGGGAGCATGCGAACCTGCGCCGGAAGCTCATGACGCTGGACTGGTAAAAAATAGAGCCGCACGAAGGTGACAGCACCCGAGATCGCCCAGCGGGCCCGCTGCAAATTGCCGATCAAGCCGCCTCGGCTTTTGGCCTTGTCCATTTCAGTCTGGGCTTTGAACAGATGCGCCAAGCCCTCGCGAAATGCCGGGTGGTCGATATCCAGGCTGATGGGGAACACCTGACGCGTGATGTCATTGGTGATGCGAAACACCGTGTAGTCGTAAGAGGTGGACTCCAGCCCCATCTCGTGGTGCAACATAGGGCGGGTATGGTCACGCACGTACATGGTGGCGTACACCGCCAGCAGGAAGAAGCGGATCCAGTAGACATTGCCGCCACGCAGCAGATGCGGGTTGGCACGCATGATCAGGGCAAAGGATTCTCCATGGCGGAACTCATCATTGCACCAACGCTCAAACCAGCGGAAGATCGGGTGAAAGCGTTTGTCTGGATTTTTTTCCAATTGGCGAAAGATGGTGATGTAGCGCGCATAGCCAATCTTCTCGGACAAATAGGTCGCGTAGAAAATGTACTTGGGCTTGAAGTAGGTGTAAGCCTTGGTGCGTTTGAGATCGCCCAGATCAATACCCAGGCCAAAATCCTTGAGCGACTGGTTGATAAAGCTGGCGTGGCGCGACTCATCACGCGCCATGAAGCGCATGAGTTGTTTGATGTCGGGGTTTTCGACGTTCTTGAAAATCTCGTTGTACAAAATACAGCCCGAGAACTCCGAGGTGAGCGAGGAGATCAGGAAGCCAAGAAATTCCTGGCGCATTTCCGGGCTGACCTGGGAAAAGCGCTCGGCCACTTCCTGGGCGAACTCAGGCGTTCTCTGGAAGTGGTCATGGTTGTTGTCCCCTTCGTACTCCGCCATCATGGCGTCCCACTCACTGCGCATGGACGAGACGTCAAGGCGATCCATCGCGGCAAAGTCAGTGGTGTAAAAACGCGGGCTGAGCATGGTGCTCTCCACCGCCTTTTGAGAGGCTTTCGCGGCAGAGTCGATGGTCGGGGAGGCTTGCATGGAAAACTTGCTCCGTAAAAAAGTCGGATGGGGTGCTAGGTCTATTCAGGCCGCATGGCCAGGAAGCGCGCAAATTCTGCCGTGTTGGTTGGCCCGAAGGACTCCAAGTCCACCCGATGCCCAGTGCTTGGATCCATCAATGTGACCCGCCCATCGACACGGGCGACCAGGTCAAAAGGCAGATTCGATCCGAGTGCACGCGCATGCCGCTCGCGCGTCAGGGCACGCAGGGCACCCCGCACAAAGCCCTGCTCGCCATGCAGCACTGTCAGCGTCTCGCCAGTACGGCCATCGGCCACCAAGACACTACCGTCTTTTTGGTCCTGGAAAAGCAAAGAGCGCTGTACCGTCGGCGCCGCAGCCCGTTGGTCTGGCCCATTGCCCGTGATGCGCACCAGCCCGACGGAGATCAGTGAGAAAGCAATGATGCCGCCCGCGCAAAGCAGCACCCACTTCGGGAAGCTGTCAGCGCCCGCGACGGCAGGCTTGGTAGCCAGGTTCAGGCTGCTCATGTGGGACTGACTTGAAATGCCGGCGCGTCCCGGCCGGCCTCAACCGGCGCAACGGCCACTGCCGTCAAGCCAGTCGCCTGTGACCAGGCATCGCGCAACAGAACCGCGACCGCCCGAGCCTCAGGTACAGCCCGCAAGGTCGGTTCGGTCTTGTTGATGCGCCAGGGACGCACGCTGGGCCACAGGTGCACCCAGGCAATGCGGTCTTCGCCAGTCAAGGCCAAAGAAATATCGCCAAACCCGCCGGGGATATCCCGTACATCCGCCGCGTTCATGCGCTTTAGCGGCAGGTTGAAGGTCACGGTCAGCACAATCCCCAGCCGCATCACCACACGCTTGTTGGTGAGTGTGTAGACCGTGGTTTTCGCCGTCATGAGCGCCAATAGCCAGACGGAGCCCATGGCCACCACCGCGAGCGGGACGATCCATTTGATGGCCGCCAGCACAGCCCAAGGTCCTGCGCCAGATTCCAACGCCGGCCAGGCACAGACGAGCGTCAAAAGCGAGAAATAGATGGCCAGCTTGCGCATATGAAAGGCGGAGACCGCCAGGGCCTTGGTATCTGGGGCGCCTTGCCACAAAATGCGCTCGTCGGACGGTAACCGCTCAGGTAGACCGTACTGGGGCTCAAACTCGTGCTCGTGCTCGTGGCCTTGGTTTTGGATCGTCATGGTCATTTCTCGTCAGGAACAAAGCTGCTTCAGCAACAAGCTCAGATCAGTGGCTCACTGCGTGTGACATCAGCATACAGTGTGCCGCCGCCGTAGTAGGCGCTGATCTTGTCCTCTTCCAGTTTTGTCACTTGGTCGGGGTTGCGCAGTGCGGGAACCGCTGCAAAGTGACGCGCGTATAGGGCATGAACTTCGACTTGATTTCTGCGAATCAACGCAAACGGGATGGGCAGCAACACGGTACGCCCACTCGAGATTTCGACTTCGAGATAGCGGAACATCATCTCGGCCGAGTCGATCCAGATGTCCTTGACCGTACCGCCTTGTTTGCCGTCACCGCCCATCACTGGCAGGCCGCGGGGATCGACATCCTGCACGGCCACGGTGTAGTCACTGGCCAGACGCAGGGGTCGCAGCAAGGGCAAGCCAGCATGGCTGCGCTCTGGCACGTCTTCGCGACTGGCATAGGCGCCGGCACCAACGCCGGAGGTCATGGCATCGCCGCTCGGCTCGATGGGCGAGCCAGAGGTCGATCCAGTGGCCGCAGCGCGGACCAGCGGCTCTTTGCGGGTCAAGTCGGGCACCGTCACGCTTTTGCCACCTTCAAGCAAAAAGGTTTTGGCTTCCGGAATCGGGAAACCCTTGACAACGGCACGGCCACTGCTGCCCGACTCCATCGGATAACCCTCTCGGTGGTTTTCCTGAACAAGGTAATAGATCAAACCGGCGAAAAAAACCCAAAAGGCATAGAGCAGCAATTGGGCCAGATCGACGTAGCCAGTGATGTTTCCGATAGTTTGCATGGCGAATTCTCCTTGGTAGCGACTAAGCGTGTGACTCGGCAGGGCCGAGGGTTTTCGGGACAACGGATTGAAAGGATCTTGGGCGCCTGACCAACGGACCAATGGCGACCAGGGTAATGAAGAGCAGCAGCATTTCCACGTGGTACACCATGCTGTAACCCACCGAGGGGTCTGTCATGGCCGGGCCCCACAAGCCTTGGGTCGTGATGCCAGTGACCACGTCCCGCAAGGCGCCGCCGAAGAACATGGCAATGCCAGCGGCCGCCGACTGAACCGCACCCCAGGCGCCCAAGGCCAGGCCAACAAAACCAGCCTCCATGCGCATCGCGGTAAACAGGGTGCCCACCGCAAACAAGCCACCGCCAAACCCAATGCCCAAGGCGCCCACTCGAAACAACCAACCGGCATCCAGCGGGGCCGAGAAAATGACCGCAGAAAACGCGGGCAAGCCCGCCAGCGCCCCATAAGCGGCCAACCGCATCGGATCAACACCTTTGGCCAGCCGGCGCCCGGCCAGGTAAAAACCCAGCAGTCCACCTGCAGCGAGCATCGCGGTCAGCGCGCTGGTGGCACCAACGCTGAGCTTGAGTATTTCGCCCCCATAGGGCTCGAGCACAATATCCTGCATATTGAAGGCCATGGTGCCAAGGGCGGTGGCCCACAAGAAGCGGCGCGCCTGCGGCAAAGCAATGAACTGGGCCCAGACTTCGCGGAAAGCCGGCTGCACGACCGTCTTGAGCGCCGCCACACGCTGGGGGTTGCGCGGCTCCTGCTTCCATAAGGCGATCCCGTTCAACGCAAGGACCACCAATGCCGTGCCCTGCACCACCTGAACCAGGCGCTCAGGGGTGAATTCCGCCAGCAGAAAACTGTAAATCAAACTGCCACTGACGGCGCCAACCAACAACATGGTGTACAGCAGCGCAACCACGCGAGGCCGGGTCTCCTCGCTGGCCTGATCGGTCGCCAGAGCCAGCCCGGCGGTTTGCGAGGTTTGCAGCCCAGCGCCGACCAACAGGAATGCGAATCCGGCAGCACCTTGACCCACCCAGTCGGGTACCGGGACCTGGCCTTGACCGGACAGGACCAATAGCGCAAAGGGCATCACGGCCAGACCAAGGAACTGAATCAGTGTGCCGCCCCACATAAAGGGCACACGGCGCCAGCCGAAAGCCGACACATGCACATCCGACTGGTAGCCCGTCACTGCGCGGAAAGGCGCCACCAACAATGGCAACGCCAGCATCAGCGACACCAGCCAGGCGGGCACGCTCAGTTCGACAATCATCACCCGGTTCAGGGTGCCGATCATCAGGGCTGTGGTAAGGCCCATGGTGAACTTGAACAGGGTCAGTCGCAGCAGGCGGGACAGCGGCAAGCCGGCGCTGGCAACGTCAGCAAAAGGCAGCCAACTGGCCGGCATTTGCCTGGCAAATTTGGTGAAGGTATTTACCCTCATGCGCGCAACCATTCCATGGCTTGGGACTTGTAAAACCCGCTTGAGACACGTTGGCTTCGGCCGCAATGCCAGGCGTCCAGCGGGCGGTGCGCCCTCATCAGCCGCGCGATTCGCGCTTCGGCCATCGGCTCAAGCCAGGGGGCTCGATCACCCCGTGGGAACAAGCGGCCCACTGAAATCATGGCTGCCAGCACTGGCGTGCGTGGCGCGAAGGTGAACACGATGGAGCCCGCCGTACGGTCAGCCAATTGCGCCAATGCGCTGACCGCGTCATCGGTCTGGTAATGGATGATGGAGTCCATCGCCACCACATGGTCGAAATGGCCCAACGCTGGGTCCAACATGTCACCACTGTGGAACTCTACCAAGTGCGCGACGTCCTGGGGGATTCGCGTGCGCGCCAACTCGACCAAGGTCGGCGACAAATCAATCGCGACCACCTCGGCGCCACGGCGCGCGGCTTCAACAGCCAGTGCGCCGGTGCCGCATCCGGCATCCAGAATGCGCTTGCCACTCAGGTCCTCGCCCAGCCAGGAGATGAGCGTGGCCCGCATACGGTCACGCCCAGCGCGTACCGTCGTGCGGATCCGGCCAACCGGCGCGTCGGAGGTCAAGGTGGCCCAGGCGGCAGAAGCCGTCCGATCGAAATAATTTTCGATCTGCCCACGCCGCTCCTGATAAGTCGCATCAGTCATGGTCGAGTGCCTCAGTCAAAACCCAATAAGTCAAATATGTCGCGGTCTTTCATGGGCACAGCGGAATAGCTTTTTCCGCCCAGCCACAGGTCGGCTGCCAAGCGCAAATACTCTTTTTGCACCGCTTCAAGTTCAGGGGAGTACTCCATCTCAAAGAGCGTTGACTTTTTGAGCCGGCTGCGACGTATGACGTCTAAATCCGGGAAGTGAGCGGCCAGCTCCAGGCCGATGCGGTTGTTGTATTTGTCGATCTGATCCGTCGCGGCGCTGCGATTGGCAATCACCCCGCCCAAACGAACGTTGTAATTTTTAGCCTTGGCGCCAATGGCTTGCACAATGCGGTTCATGGCGAAGATCGAGTCAAAGTCATTGGCCGTGACGATCAGGGCTCGGTCTGCGTGCTGCAAGGGCGCCGCAAAACCGCCGCAAACCACGTCGCCCAAGACGTCAAAAATTACGACGTCAGTGTCTTCACGCAAATGGTGCTCTTTGAGCAGCTTGACAGTTTGCCCCACCACATAGCCGCCGCAGCCTGTGCCGGCCGGCGGACCGCCGGCCTCCACGCACATGACACCGTTGTAGCCTTCAAACACAAAGTCTTCGACCCGCAACTCCTCGGCATGGAAATCCACGGTCTCGAGCACGTCGATCACGGTGGGAAGCATCTTCTTGGTCAGCGTGAAGGTGCTGTCGTGCTTGGGGTCACAGCCGATCTGCAGCACCCGCTTTCCCATCTTGGAAAAGGCAGCCGACAAGTTCGACGAGGTCGTGCTCTTGCCAATGCCGCCTTTGCCATAAATGGCAAAGACCTTGGCGTTACCAATTTTGACTTGAGGATCGAGCTGCACCTGCACGCTGCCCTCGCCGTCCAGTCGGTTGTTCCGTTTTACGGTGGGGAATGGCAATGTTTCAATGGTCATACGGTCTCTCCTTCGTAGATGCCTTCAAGGCGATCCTCTAATTCTTCATTGGCTTGGCGTAGCGCTTGAAGGGTTTCTTCATCGGGTTGCCAGTAATTGCGCTCCGATGCTTCGATCAACCGATTTGCCACGCGGGCAGAGGCAGTTGGATTCAGTTTGGCCAGGCGCTTCCGCATGGCGGGGTCCAGCATGAAAGTCTCGGACAATTGCTTGTACACCCATGGCTGTACCTGCCCGGTGGTGGCCGACCAACCCATGGTGTTGGTGACATGCACTTCGATCTGGCGTACGCCTTCATAGCCATGTTCGAGCATGCCGTCGTACCACTTGGGGTTGAGCATGCGGGTCCGGGTTTCAATGGCCACTTGCTCGCTCAGCGAGCGCACTGTGGCCTTACCCCTGGTTTGGTCACCGATGTAGACGGGCGGCGTCTTGCCACCCTGAGCCAGCTTGACTGCTTGGGTGATTCCGCCCAGCGTGTCAAAGTAGTTGTCGACCGTTGTCACCCCTAACTCCACCGAGTCCAGGTTCTGGTAAGTCAGTTGCACGTCGGCCAATGCTGTCTGCAGCAGCGCCGTTTGCTGCACGGCGCGCCCCGAGCGGCCATAGGCAAAGCCCTTGCGACGTTTGTAGGTCTCGGCCAGTTCGCCCTCGTCGGCCCAGCGGCTGCTCTCGATCAGGTGGTTGACGTTGGCGCCGTAAGCGCCTTCTGCATTGCCGTAAACACGCAAGGCGGCTGTTTCCAGGGTGCAACCATGTTCCTGCTGGTAGGCCAGCGAGTGTTTGCGGACCCAGTTCAGCTCAAGGGGCTCGTCAGCGGAGGCGGCCAGGAAGGCTGCTTCAGCCAACAACTTGATCTGCAGCGGCATGAGGTCGCGGAAGATACCAGAGAGGGTCACGACCACGTCAATGCGCGGGCGGCCCAGTTCGGCCAGGGGGATCAAGCACGCACCGGCGATGCGCCCGTAGCTGTCAAAGCGCGGCAAGGCACCCATGAGCGCCAGGACCTGCGCCATCGGCGCGCCCTCATTTTTCAGGTTGTCGCTCCCCCAAAGCACCATCGCGATGGACTCTGGCAAGGGGCTGCCATCTGCGCAGTGGCGCTCGAGCAGCAAGTCGGCCTGTGCCTTGCCGTCTCGAACTGCCATCGCGCTGGGAATGCGGAATGGATCAAAACCGTGGATGTTTCGGCCCGTCGGTAGCACCGCCGGGGTACGCAGCACGTCGCCGCCTGGCGCGGGGCGGATGTAGCGAGCGTCCAAGGCGCGCAGCAGCGCGGGCACTTCCGCGTCGACGGCCATCAACGCTTGGGGCTCGACCAAATCACGCAGCGCCGCCAAAGACGCGTGGTCTGCTGGCAGGCCAGCCGCGCTGAGTGCATGTTCGGGTGTTTTACCCTGCACCAGGGCTTCGACAGCCAGGCGCTCGATTTTCACGCCGTGGTTAGCATCGGCCATGGCCAGCAGCATGTCGACCCGCTGCGCGGGGCTGGGCGCGCGTCCGGCGACATGCAGCCCGTGTGGGATTAGCGTGTATTCGAGTTCCAGCATTTGCTCCGCCAGGCGCACGATGCTGCGGTCCAAGTCTGCACCCATCGCGGTCCCCCAAACCGGCTCGGCCGCCACCAAGTCCAGTTCAACGGCCTGCGCCTGGAGGATCACGGCCAAGGCCGGACGCTCGTTGCTGGCAGGCTCCAGACCGCGCCAGCGCTCCAGCGAGGACTTGAGATCACTCAAACCCTTGTACAAACCCGCTTGCGCGATGGGCGGGGTCAGGTAGCTGATCAGCGTTGCGCCCGAACGGCGCTTGGCAATCGCCCCCTCGGAGGGGTTATTGGACGCATACAAGTAGATATTGGGCAGATCGTCAATCAGACGGTCCGGCCAGCAGGTGCCGCCCATGCCGGTCTGCTTGCCAGGCATGAATTCGAGCGCACCGTGGGTGCCGAAATGCAACACCGCGTGCGACTGGAAGTCTTCGCGCAGGTAGCGGTAGAACGCAGAGAAGGCGTGCGTGGGTGCCAGTCCTTTTTCAAACAGCAGGCGCATGGGGTCGCCCTCGTAGCCGAACGACGGTTGCACACTGACCAGCACATTGCCAAACTGCTTACCCAGAATAAATATCGAATTGCCATTGCTCAGCTGGCGACCAGGTGCCGGGCCCCACTGGGCTTCGATTTCCTTGAGCCAGCGCTCGCGCTTGACGTGGTCATCGGCGCTGATCAGGGCATGAACGTTGGCATCCGCGCCGTATTGGGTGGCATTGCCCTGCAGCAACGCGTCACGCAAGGCGTCAACGCTGTCGGGCAACTCAATGTGATAGCCCTGCGCCTTCATGCCGCTCAGGGTATGCCAGAGCGACTCGAACACCGACAGGTAGGCCGCGCTGCCAATATTGCCAGCATTGGGTGGAAAGTTGAACAGCACGATGGCGACTTTGCGCTCTTGCCGCTTGCTGCGTTTGAGCGCCACCAGTTTGCTAACGCGTGCGGCAAGCATGCTGGCGCGCTCCGGACAGGTGTGCATGTCTTTGGCGCTGCTGCTTTCGCCAAATGTGCAGGCGTGGTGGCAGCCGGTGCAGGTGACGCCGGCAGCACCGGGGCGACCACCAAAGACGATGGGGCCGGTCGCGCCGTCCAGCTCTGGAATGGCCACCATGATGGTGCTTTCCACCGGCAGCAGGCCCCGATCCGAGCCGCCCCACTGGTCCAGGGTTTGAAACTCAACCGGGTGAGCGGCGACATAAGGCACGTCCAGCTTGGCCAGCACCTCTTCCGCCGCTTTGGCATCGTTGTAGGCCGGGCCACCGACCAGGGAAAATCCGGTCAGCGAGACCACTGCGTCGACGGTGACCTGGCCGTTCTTCATGAAAAATGCATCGATGGCGGGGCGCGAGTCCAGCCCCGAGGCAAAGGCCGGCACCACGCGCAGTCCGCGCGCCTCCAAGGCAGCGATCACACCGTCGTAGTGGCCAGAGTTGCCCGACAGCAAATAGGAACGCATCACCAAGATGCCAACTGTTCCTTTTGCGCTGCCTCCGGGTGGCATTGGCAAGGCTTGTGCATCTTCGCTATAGCGCCCAACCATGCGCGGGTGGTACACCCCCACTTCTGGGTAGTCGACCGGCGGTGCGACTTTGACCTTGCCGCGCAATGACTTGCGGGAGCCATCAACACCGCGATCAATCACATGACGCACCATGTTGAGCACGTTATCGTCCGATCCACCGAACCAGTACTGCATGGTCAGAAAATAGGAGCGTACATCCTGCGCAGTCCCAGGAATAAAGCGCAGAATTTTCGGCATACGGCGCAACATCTTCATTTGCGCCGCGCCACCGGTGGCGGCCTTCTCCTTGCTGCCCCGCAGCTTTTTCAGCAAGGCCATGGGCCCGCTGGCAGGCTTGCCCATGTCGAACTGGCCCAGACGCGTCAGTTGCACCACTTCGGTGGCGCTGGCCATGCAGATCATCGCGTCACAAAGCATACGGCGCGCACGCAAGGCGTCGAGGATGGGCAGGAAATGGTCTTCCATGAAGAGCATGCCAGCCACCACGATATCGGCCGAGGCAATGTCGGCCCGGCACCGCTCAATCAGCACCTCATTGCCAGTGTATTCCGAGGCGGCGTGCAGACTCAGCGACAAACCTGGGAATTCACGGGACAGGGTGTGCTTGGCCCTGTGGATCGAGCTGGCCAAATGCGTGTCCATTGTCACGATCACCACCTTGACGGCAGTGGCCTGATCCTGGGCTACCGACCTACCGAGCGAAGTAAGCTTTAGCGTCATAGAGTGTCTCCGTCGTGATGACCGACAGGCCACGCTCAGAGGCGTAACGTTCGGTGTTTCGCCGGGCCTTGCCGCGGACGAAAAAGGGAATCTTTTTTAATTCTTTTTCAGCACCGTCATCCCATTTGGAGACCGCGCCGTTTGCGGGTGTCAAGCCTTCAGCGGCAGGGCTCTCCGCTGGCAGGTCCGTCGGCGGGAGCTCGGACGGCCGCAGTGCAGGCTCTGCCACCTGCACTGGCTGCATGCGCGCCGCGCCGCCCAAGTGGGAGGGTACCGCGTCTTCATGGAACTCAGAATCTCCGCGAAACATGCCGATCAGGTGCTCTTCCAAGCCCATCATGAGCGGGTGCACCCAGGTGTCAAACAGGACGTTGGCGCCTTCAAAGCCCATTTGCGGCGAATAGCGGGCCGGGTAATCCTGCACATGGACCGGCGCTGAGATCACGGCGCAGGGTACGCCCAGGCGCTTGGCGATGTGGCGCTCCATTTGGGTCCCCAAGACCAGTTCGGGCTGCAATTCGGCGATGCGCGCTTCAATTTCCAGGTAGTCGTCGCTGACCAGCGCGTCGACACCGTAGAGATTGGCCGCATCGCGCACATCACGGGCAAACTCACGGCTGTAAGTGCCGATGCCGACGACAGTGAAGCCCATTTCCTCAGTGGCCACTTTGGCAGCGGCAACCGCATGCGTGGCGTCGCCAAATACAAAGACCCGCTTGCCGGTCAAGTAGGTGGAGTCGACCGATCGCGCATACCAGGCGGCACGCGCATCGGTTTTGGCCAGAAAGGCGTCTGCATCCAACCCGGCCAGCTCGGCCACTTCTCGCACGAAGGCACGGGTGGCGCCGCGGCCAATTGGAATCACTTTGGTAAACGGTTGCCCAAAATTGCGTTGCAGCCACTGCGCGCTCAAGTTGGCAATCTCTGGGTAAAGCACCACGTTGAAATCCGCATCGGCCAATCGAGCCAGATCGGCGGGTGTGGCCGTCAACGGGGCGACGACGTTGATCTCGAGCCCCATGTCAGTCAACAACTTGCTGATCTCGGTCAAATCGTCACGGTGCCTGAAGCCCAGCGCCGTTGGCCCCAGGATGTTGCAGCGTTGTTTTTTGGACTCGGTGTTTTCCCCAGTGCGCTGGGCCGGCTGGGCAAGATGGCGCACCAGTTGATAGAAGGTTTCTGACGCACCCCAGTTTTCCTTACGCTGGTAAGACGGCAGTTCCAGAGCCACCACTGGGATGGGCAACTGCAGTGCCTTGCACAAGCCGCCCGGGTCATCCTGGATCAGTTCGGCCGTACACGACGACCCCACCAGCATGGCTTTTGGGGCAAAGCGCTCGAAAGCCTGACGGGCCGCGGTCTTGAACAGCTCGGCCGTGTCGCCCCCGAGGTCGCGCGCCTGGAAGGTGGTGTAGGTGACTGGTGGGCGTTTTTGCAGACGCTCGATCATGGTGAACAGCAGGTCGGCGTAGGTGTCACCCTGCGGTGCATGCAACACGTAATGCACCTCTTCCATCGCCGTGGCGATTCGCATCGCACCCACGTGCGGCGGTCCCTCGTATGTCCAAAGCGTGAGCTGCATGCTGCTGCGTCCTTCAGGCGGCCAAGCGCAAGCGGCGGACCAAGGGCCGGGTGAACAGTTCGGCCAGATCGCCCGCCTGATCAAAGCCCTGAATTGGGGTGAACACCAATTCAATGGCCCATTTGGTCGTCATCCCCTCGGACTCCAGTGGATTAGCAAGCCCCAGGCCACAAACCACAATGTCTGGCTGAGCAGCGCGGCAACGATCCAGCTGGTTTTCCACATGCTGCCCCTCCGACAGGAAGGTGCCCGCGGGCAACAGGGCCAGCTCTTGTGCCATATGCTGACGGTGCAGGTAGGGCGTTCCAACCTCTGACAGGCGCATGCCTAACTCGCGGGACAAAAACCGCGCCAACGGGATCTCCAGCTGGGAGTCGGGGAAAAAGAAGATGCTTTTTCCATCGAGATGTACTTTCGCGCGGGCCAGCGCCGCTTTGGCACGGGCGGTGGGCGCCGACACTGCCGCAGAAAAGCGCTCGGCTGGCACACCAAAAGCGGTGGCGGCGGCTTGCAGCCAGGCGGTGGTGCCTTCAACCCCAAGCGGGAACGGCGCTGACAAGAGCACCGCACCGCGCGCCTGCAGAGCCCGGGCCGTGTCAGCCAAAAAAGGTTGCGCCAGCAACAGTCGGGTATGGCGGCCAACCGGCGCCTGGTCGGACGCGCGACGCGGCGGGAAAAAGCGCACGCGCTCGATGCCCATGCTGCTGAACAGGCGCATGAACTGGTCTTCCACCACGTCAGCCAGGGTACCAACCACCAGTAACTCCTGTGGCGCTTGAGCGGCCTGCTCAGGCAGCCCTGGAACCATCGACCATAAACAGGCGTCCTCACCCTGCGTGAACGTGGTTTCGATACCGCTTCCCGAGTAATTCAGCACACGGACGGCCGGGGCATGCTCGGCCGACAGCCGCGAGGCAGCACGTGACAAATCCAGCTTGATGACTTCGGAGGGGCAGGAACCCACCAGAAACAGCAATTTGATCTCTGGTCGACGGGCCAACAATTGGCTCACAACCCGGTCGAGTTCGGTGTTGGCATCGGCCAAGCCGGCCAGATCCCGCTCATCAATGATGGCCGTGGCAAAGCGGGGTTCGGCGAAAATCATGACCCCGGCGGCCGACTGGATCAAGTGGGCGCAGGTGCGAGAACCCACGACCAGAAAAAACGCATCCTGAATTTTGCGGTGCAGCCAGATGATGCCCGTGAGGCCGCAGAACACCTCATGTTGTCCGCGCTCGCGCAGCACCGGCGCATCACTGCAGCCGCCTGCGGCAGTCACGGGAACTGGAAAACTCACGGTGCTCATGCCGAGGCCAAAGTTGGGGCGCTGGATCCCGCCAGTACTTGCTGCCGGGCTTCGTGATCCAGGCGCGCAGCGCGCAGCTTCAAGATGAACTGGCCGGCATTGATCACATACGTGGCATAGGCTGCCAGTGCCAGGTACATCAATTCAGTGCCGCTCAGATAACCGGTGTACATCGCCACCAGGTAGCTGGTGTGCAGCGCCAGCACCAGCATGCTGAACACGTCTTCCCAGAAGAATGCCGGGGCAAACAGGTAACGGCCGAACACCACTTTTTCCCAAATGCAGCCGGTGATCATGATGGTGTAGAGCGTCAGGGTCTTGGCAACCACCGAGTGGTTGGCGACTTGCAGACCTTCGCCGGTCAGGAGGTATCGCAGCACAAAAGCCAGACTACCCAAAAACACAAAAAATTGGATAGGCGCCAGCAGACCCTGGACAAACGTCCAGTAGGTTTGGTCTCGGCGCAAGCGTTCCTCGGGCGTGTACAGCGGTGCACGGGGTTTTCTGGCAGCAGCAACAGAGCCGGCAATGAAAGGTCTTTTGTCTGACATGGGGCTCAATTTATCCGCCCCGGCCGAAAATGTCAACTTATTGTTACGTCATTTTTATTTGACACATGGATCTATACCCGACTAAACTTCAAGGACACCCGAAATACTTTGACTTAGATTAGATAGGCGCCTAAAAAGGCCCTCAGGCGGTTGCCGCATCAGCACTCCACATGGCACCGTCCTGTGCAGATTGATGTGGGTCCAGGGATTTGCCATCCCAACACAGCAACGCTGACCGGCAAGGCCCTGAAACGTGAACCAAGTAAAAAAATTCCTTAAAACGGAGACAAAATGGGTTCTTTAAACCACTTCTCGCTGGTCTCGAACACTGGGTCGAGCGACAGTCGAAATGATGAGCAACGCCAAGGGTTGAATGGCTCGGCCAACAACCTGAACCCCGACGGCAGCAGCTTGGGAACGGGTGCGTTCGCAGCCGCGGACACCAACGTGAGCGTGCTGGCGAACGCCATTCAGAACGAAATCATCCCGCGCCTGATGCTCGCGCATCGCACGCCCGTGGAGTGCGAGGCGTCCTACGACAGCGAGGCGGATGGCATCAGCCCTGCCGACGTTGTCGACTTCGTCAGCGTGCTTTTAAAAGGCGTCGAAGCCGATACCATCAGATGGATCGAGAACGCACGGCGCCGGGGTGGCAGTGTTGAGGCCATCTATCTCAACCTGCTGGCACCTGCGGCCCGCCATCTCGGCGACATGTGGACCGAAGATTTGTGCGACTTCACCGATGTCACCATCGGGCTGGGCGAGTTGCACAAAATTTTGCACTTGCTCCACGACGGGCATGACCGGAATCAATACCCGGCTTCAAACGGCCTGAGCGTGCTCTTGATGCCATCGCCTGGGGAACAGCACACGCTGGGACTGACCATGGTGGCCGATTTTTTCCAGCGTGCAGGTTGGGAGGTTGCAGGTGGCCCCTACGCCCCCAGCGACGATCCAGCCATACTGGTCAGAAAGCGAAGATACGATGCCATCGGGTTTTCGCTCGCGACCTCCCTCGGGTTCAACCGGCTCAAAGATTGCATTACCGCTGTTCGCGCAGCGGCCGCGCCTTCACCCGTGTGCATAATCGTTGGTGGTCCGTTTTTCACAGCACACCCTGAGCGGGTCAACGATGTGGGCGCCGACCTCGTCGTCCATGATGCACGCTCGGCTCCTGGCTTGGCACAGTTGCACATCGCGGGAGGCTCTATGAATCAGAAAGCTTCCCTTTTCAAACATTGACGGAAACTTCATGAACCCAATTCTTCAAACAGCACGGGAGTGGATTCCGGGACGTTTTGAAAATGCACAGCGTGTCTTTGCCCACATGGACGCCGACATGGTGTCCAACCTCGTGACTGCAGCGGCAGACGTTGTGTTGGTCATGGATGAAGCCGGCGTGATCCAGGATGCTGCCTTTAGCAACCAGGAACTGCTGAGCTACGGGTGCCAGACCTGGTTGGGCCAGCACTGGGAACACACTGTCAGCGAAGAAAGCCGGCCCAAAGTCATTGCGATGCTGAGTGACACGAGCGGCGACAGCGCCAGCCGGTGGCGCCACGTGAACCAGGCCACCCAGAATGGCGTCGAATTGCCGCTGTCTTTCTCGGTGATCCATGTTCCCTCGGGAGTCGCCAAGGGGGGCGCCAGCGCTTTGGCCTTTGGACGCGACCTCAGACCGCAGGCTGCCCTTCAGCAGAAACTGCTCAATGCCCAACGGTCGGTAGAGCGTGATTACTGGCAACTCAAGCATGCAGAAACACGCTATCGGCTGTTGTTCCAGGTGTCTTCAGAAGCGATGCTGATCCTGGATGCCGACAGCGAAAAATTGGAAGACAGCAATCCAGCGGCACTGGCCTTGTTGGGTGACGGCCTGTCCAAGAGCGGCTGGACGCTGTCCCAGAGCCTGGACAAAAATAGTACCGCCGGTCTGAGCCAGGTGTTTGCTGGCCTGCGTGCCAGTGGCCAGGCCCAGCCGACCAACATTCGGCTGTCCCAAGACGGCACACAAATGACGGCTTCGGCGTCACTGTTCCGTCAAGAGCACTCGTCCCATTTTCTGGTGCGGCTGATCCCGATCCGCACCGCGGCCGACAGGTCGACCGGGGACCATGCCAGGCAAATGCTGGCCGACATCATGGAAAGCGCGCCGGATGCCTTTGTCGTGACCGATCTCAGCGGTCATGTGCTGTCTGCCAACCGGGCATTTTTGCAGTTGGCCCAGGTCAGTAACGAAGCGCTGGTACGCGGAGAGTCGCTGGAACGCTGGCTCGGCCGCGCCGGGGTGGACATGAGCGTTTTGATTTCCAACCTGCGACAGCGCGATGTGTTCCGACTGTTTGCCACACGCATGCGCGGCGCCTACGGCTCCACAACAGACGTGGAAATTTCAGCGGTCGCGGTCACCAGTGGCGAGCAGCGCTGCCTGGGCTTTACCATCCGTGACATTGGCTTGCGCATGGGTAAGGAGGCCAAGCCCAGTCGCGAAATGCCCCGCTCCACTGGCCAGATGACTGAGCTGGTGGGCCGAGTCCCCCTGAAAGACATCGTGCGCGACACCACGGACCTCATTGAGCAACTTTGCATTGAGGCCGCCTTGGAGTTGACGGGCGACAACCGCGCATCCGCGGCCGAAATGCTCGGCCTGTCTCGGCAAAGCCTGTACGTCAAGCTGCGCCGCTTTGGCATGAGCGATCCAGGCGCCGATACCGACGCCTGAGGCGGTCCCACCTCGGTGTTGCCCGCGACACCCTAGGGGAAACCATAGTAAGTGTAAATTTACCTTGACACATTAAAGTGTCAAGGTAAAACTTGGGGCATGGCATTGCCCCAACTCTCCGCCGTTACCGAGCTCTTCAAGCCGATCACCTGGTTCCCGCCCATGTGGGCGTTCGCCTGCGGCATCGTGGCGTCGGGCTTGCCCATGGCGGACAAATGGCTGCTGGCCGTGGTGGGGCTGGCGCTGGCCGGTCCATTTGTCTGCGCCACCAGCCAGGCCGTCAACGACTGGTTCGACCGGCATGTCGACGCCATCAACGAGCCGCAGCGCCCCATCCCCTCAGGCCGCATGCCCGGGCGCTGGGGTTTGTACATCGCCCTGGTCTGGACCGTGGTCTCGCTCGGTGTGGCCAGTTTTCTCGGACCCTGGGGATTTGCTGCAGGCGCCGTTGGCCTGCTGCTGGCCTGGGCCTACAGCGCACCCCCCCTGCGACTCAAGGCAAATGGTTGGTGGGGCAACGCGGCCTGTGGCATCAGCTACGAAGGCATTGCCTGGACCACTGGAGCCGCGGTGATGGCTGGGGGCCAGATGCCAGACCAGCGCTCGCTTTGGCTGGCCTTGCTGTACAGCATTGGCACCCACGGCATCATGACACTCAACGATTTCAAGGCCGTGCAAGGTGACCGTGCCATGGGCGTGCGCTCGCTGCCGGTGCAGCTGGGCGAGCAATCCGCGGCGGGCGTGGCCTGCTGGTTCATGGGCTTGCCGCAATTGGTCGTCATCGTCCTGCTTTTTGCCTGGGGTCAACCAGGGCACGGACTGGCCGTCGCGGTCTTGCTGGGTGTTCAGCTCCTGATGATGGACTTTTTTTTGACGCGGGTCACGCAACGCGCGCTGTGGTACAGCGGCTTTGGTGTACCTTTTTTTGTGACCGGCATGATGGTCAGCGCATTCGCGCTGCGCGGCCTGATCAGTAGCGGCGCATGACCAGCCCAGCGCTATTTTTTTATCCCCTGACTTCCCCAAGGTGAAGCGATGAATGCAACAGAAACTTTTGACGTCGTGGTGGTGGGTGGCGGCCCGGCAGGGGCCACTGCGGCCCACCACTTGGCCCAGCGCGGGTACTCGGTGCTGCTGCTGGATCGGGCCGGACGCGTGAAGCCCTGCGGCGGCGCCATCCCGCCCCGTCTGATCAAAGACTACGCCATCCCCGACCACCTGCTGGTTGCTAAGGCCAGGTCTGCGCGCATGATCGCGCCCAGCAATCACACCGTGGATATCCCGATTGATAACGGTTTTGTCGGCATGGTGGACCGCGCCGAATTTGACGAGTGGCTGCGCGAACGCGCCGCCAGCGCCGGCGCCGTGCGGCGCATCGGTACCTTTGACAAGCTGACGCGCGACCCTGACGGCATCAGCGTGGTGCACTACCAGGCGCGCGAACGACAGCAACGTGCCGAGGGCCAACCGGCAAGCGTGCGGGCGCGCACCATCATCGGTGCCGACGGGGCCAAGTCACAGGTGGCCCGCCAAGCTGAGGTCGATGGCGCCGCAGACACCCAGTATGTGTTCGCTTACCATGAGATCGTCAAAGCCCCGACGATCAAGCCCGCCGGCTATGACGCCAGCCGCTGCGATGTGTATTACCAAGGCCAACTGTCGCCTGATTTTTACGGCTGGGTCTTTCCCCATGGCGATACCCTGAGCATTGGCACCGGCAGCGCCGACAAAGGCTTTTCGCTGCGCCATGCCGTCGGTCAACTGCGCCAAGCCTCTGGCCTGGGCCAGGCCGAGGTACTGCGCCGCGAGGGTGCACCGCTACCCATGAAGCCGCTCAAGCGCTGGGACAACGGTCGCGACGTGGTGTTGGCCGGCGATGCCGCGGGCGTCGTGGCCCCCGCCTCGGGCGAAGGCATTTACTACGCCATGTGCGGGGGCGAGTTGGCCGCGCATGCGGTGGCCACCCTGTTGCAAACCGGCGAGGTGAAAAGCCTGCGGCTGGCGCGCAAGCAGTTCATGAAAGCGCACCGCACGGTCTTCACAGTGCTGGGCATCATGCAGTGGTTCTGGTACAGCAGCGAAAAGCGGCGTGAGCGTTTCGTCAAAATCTGCGAAGACCGCGACGTGCAGCAACTCACCTTCGAGTCGTACATGAACAAAGAGCTGGTACGTAAGAAGCCCATGGCCCACGTGCGCATTTTCCTCAAAGACATGGGCCATCTGCTCGGTCTGGCCAAGGTGTGAACCTCGAACAGATCTACCAAACCCCGCTGGTGGTGGATATTGCCATCGCCTTCATCACCCTGGAAACCCTGGCTTTAGGGTTACTTCACCGGCTGACTGGTCGTGGCTTAGCCTGGCGAGAGTTCGGGCTTACCGTGCTCTCGGGTCTGTCGCTGATGCTGGCTTTGCGCTGTGCGCTCACGCCTGGTTTCTGGCCCGGCATGGCGCTGTTTCTGGTCACCGCCGGACTGGCGCATGGGGCTGATTTGCGTGCCCGCTGGCGAGCGGGCCCTAGGCAAGTTTGACAGGTGGTGTGGTGGGCCAGCAGCTGCAGCGGCACCACGGTCGGAACGCACGCTATGCGGTAACTGGCCAAACCCCATTGGCAGATGCGTTCTGCAAGGTCCAAGCGCAAGCGTTGGCCCCGCACCCGCTTGATTCGTCGAGCGTCTGAATTGCTATGATTTACATAGCTATAAAGCCATATTCCATAAGGGCTTGAGGCCAATTTGACCATTAACTTCTGTGGCCTGCCGGATACGGCCCTTGGGTTCTGGGCCAGGAAGAAGAGCTGGGCCTGTCACGCGCCCGATCGGGTGCGCAGCCATTCGGCGCGCGAGATGACGTGCGTTGCGACCGTGGTGCCGTACCAAGGCTCCAGGCCCCGCTGGTGCATGCCCAGGCGATCCATGACGCGGCCCGATTCCACGTTATCCGGATGGCGGACCGCCAGCAGTTCCGGTATGGGAAACCGCTCGAAGGCGAAGGCAGCCATGCCACGAGCCGCCTCGCTGGCCAAACCTTGCCGCCAAAAATCCGGGTGGAGACGCCAACCGATTTCGAGGGGCTTGCCCACGAGGCTTTCGAGGTCTTCGGGTGCGGCGGCGTCCCGGCGCAGGTACTGGATGCACCCTGCTCCCGCCACCTGTCCAGAACTGGTTTCGATGAAGGCCCACCAGCTCGTTCCCCATGTCGCCCAGCACCGCTGCACCCTTGTGATCACCGATGCAGTCTGGTCTCGGGTCTCGGGCTGACCACCCAAAAACCGCACCACCTCTGGCATGCGGTTCATGGCGTTCAGTCCATCGAGGTGGCGCGCGTCGAAAGGCTCTAGGCGGAGCCGCTGGGTGTGGAGGGTGGTGGCCAGTCGTGGCATGGGTCGTCTGAATCGGTTATCGTGATTGTCTGCGGACGGCGGGGCGGCTGCAATCGACGCCGAGTCCCATGCCTTGGCTACCAGCTTGAGGGCTTCGTCATGTTTCTGGTGCTACGCAAGGCGCAGCGGTAAGGGTTAAAGGTGTCAACGTCGGTGTTTGTGCGCAAATCAGAGTTTGTGCAGGTCACATCAAAAACACCCCCGAACCGAACTTACTCCACCGTCACACTCTTCGCCAGATTCCTCGGTTTGTCCACGTCCGTGCCGCGCACACAGGCGGTGTGGTAGGCCAGCAGTTGCAGCGGCACCACGTGCAGCAGGGGCGACAGCTCGCCGTAGTGCTCGGGCATGCGGATCACGTGCAGACCCTCACTGCTTTCCAGCCGGGTGTCGGCGTCGGCCAGCACGTACAGCACGCCGCCGCGGGCGCGCACCTCGTGCATATTGCTTTTGAGCTTTTCCAGCAGCGCGTCATTCGGCGCCACCGTCACCACCGGCATGGCGGCCGTCACCAGTGCCAGCGGGCCGTGCTTGAGCTCGCCGGCCGGGTAGGCCTCGGCGTGGATGTAGCTGATCTCCTTGAGCTTGAGCGCACCCTCCAAGGCAATCGGGTAGTGCAGGCCGCGGCCCAGAAACAGCGCGTTGTCCTTGGTGGCGAAGTCGTCGGCCCAGGCCATCAGCTGCGGCTCCAGCGCCAGCACGGCCTGCAGCGCAGCCGGCAGGTGGCGCATGGCCTTGAGGTGGCGCGACTCTTCGGCGTCGCTCAAGTGGCCGCGCGATTGGGCCAGCGCCAGCGTCAGCAAGAACAGGCCGGCCAGCTGGGCGGTGAAGGCCTTGGTGCTGGCCACGCCGATTTCGACCCCGGCACGGGTGATGTAGGCCAGCTCACATTCACGCACCATGGCGCTGGTGGCCACGTTGCAGATGGTCAGGGTGTGCGTCATACCCAGGCTTTGCGCGTGGCGCAGCGCGGCCAGGGTGTCGGCAGTTTCGCCCGACTGGGTGATGGTGACCACCAGCGTGCGCGGGTTGGGCACCGAGTCGCGGTAGCGGTACTCGCTGGCCACTTCCACCTGGGTCGGGATCTTGGCGATGCTCTCCAGCCAATATTTGGCGGTGCAGCCGCTGTAATAGCTGGTGCCGCAGGCGAGGATCAGCACCGAATCAATGCCCTTGAACACGCGCGCCGCGCTGGTCTGGCTGCCGTCAAACAGCTCAGGCGCAATGCCCTCCACGCCCTCCAGCGTGTCGGCGATGGCACGCGGCTGCTCAAAAATCTCTTTTTGCATGTAGTGCCGGTAGGGGCCCAGCTCGGCGGCGCCACTGTGCGCCAGCACGGTTTTGACCGGGCGCTGCGCCGGCGTGAGGGCTTTGTGCGCCCGGTCCACCAGCCAATATTTGCCCAGCTGCAGGTCGACCACGTCGCCCTCTTCCAGGTAGACGATCTGGTCAGTCACGCCGGCCAGGGCCATGGCGTCGCTGGCCAGAAAATGTTCAGTGCCGCCCTGCCCCACGCCCAAAATCAGCGGAGAGCCGGCGCGCGCGCCGATCAACCGGTGTGGCTCGTCTTTGCAAAACACCGCAATCGCGTAAGCCCCCTGCAACTGGCCCACGGCGGTCTTGACCGCTTCAAACAAATCGCCGTCGTACAGACTGTCCACCAGGTGAGCGATGACCTCGGTGTCGGTCTGACTCTGAAACACATAGCCGCGCGCCTGCAGGCTGGCACGCAGTTCATCATGGTTTTCGATGATGCCGTTGTGCACCAGCGCCACCCGGCCGGGGCGGCTGGCGGCGTCTGGCCCCGGCCCGTGGCTGAAGTGCGGGTGGGCGTTGTGCACCACCGGGGCGCCGTGGGTGGCCCAGCGCGTGTGGGCGATGCCGGTAGCACCCTCCAGATGGCTCTGCGTCACCTGCGTCAGCAACTCGGCCACGCGCTCGGTGCTGCGAGCCCGCTGCAGGCCGCCGGCGTGCACCGCCACGCCACAGGAGTCATAACCCCGGTACTCCAGCCGCTGCAAGCCCTGCACCAGAATCGGAACGATATTGCGGGTCGAGACCGCAGCAACAATGCCACACATACGCCATCCTCCTTGAAATCTGGACCGATGGTAGCGATACAGAAAAGAAATAATCCTTCTAAATTTTCGGTAATTTGTTGAATAATTCCATCAATTCTCAGAATATTGGTTTTATTTCAAACGCGACAAATTAATGGAACAAATCACACTCGATACGATTGACTTGGCCCTGCTGGCGCAGCTGCAGCAAGATGCCTCGCTGAGTAACCTGGCCCTGGCAGAGCGGGTGCACGTGTCGCCCCCCACCTGCCTGCGGCGGGTCAAACGCCTGCACGAGGCCGGTTGGATCGAGCGCCAGGTGGCCGTCCTCAGCGTCGACAAACTGGCCAGCGCGGCCGGCCACGGCCTGTGCGCTGTGGTGGAGGTCACGCTAGACCGGCAAGACCAGGCCGCGCTGGCGGCCTTTGAGGCCAAGGTGGCGCCCGACGACGCGGTACAACAGTGCTACCGCGTCTCGCCTGGGCCAGATTTTTGCCTGGTGGTACACACCGCCAACATGCCGGCCTACCTGGCGCTGACGCAGCGCCTGTTCACCAGCGACGCCAATGTGCGCAACGTCAAGGCTTTTTTCAGCGTCAAGCGCAGCAAGTTTGGCGCGGCCTTGCCCCTGCCTACGGCCTGAACCGGCGCGCGCAGCGCAGACATGGATGCCCCGGCTGTTGCCGCAACTGTAGCCATACGACTACAATTCATGCATGTACACAGTGATCGAAACCGAGGCGTTCATGCATTGGCTGGGTCAAATTAAGGATCGGGTGACACAAACCCGGCTGAAAGTGCGCCTGCGCAAGGCCACACTGGGCAATTTGGGCGATGTCAAGCCAGTTGGCGAAGGTGTCTTTGAAATGCGTGAATTTTTTGGGCCGGGGTGGCGGATGTACTACCTGGAGAAGGCGGGCGCCATGGTGTTCATGCTGGGGGGTGGCGACAAATCCAGCCAAGCCAGCGACATTCAGCGGGCTATCAAATTGTCAAAGGAACTCGAATGAGCAAGATAAAGACCCGGCCTTTTGACCTCGTCAACTACCTTCAGGATGAGGACGATATCGCTGAATACCTCAGGCAGGTCCTTGAAGATGGCGACCCCCTGTTGCTGGGCGCTGCACTGGGCGATGTGGCGAGGGCCCGCGGCATGTCCAAACTGGCGCGCGATACCGGCCTGTCCCGGGAAAGTCTGTACAAAAGTCTGTCTGGCGAGCGGGCACCCAGCTCAGACACGCTCTTCAAGGTGTTGAAAGCGCTGGGCTTCAAATTGACCGTCGCGCCCAGTGCAGCCAGTGAACAAGCTGTCAGGCCAGCGGCAACCTGACGCTGACCCGGCAGCCGCCGTCGGGCACGCCGCTGGCTTCAATGTGGCCGCCGTGGCGCTCAATGATCTTGCGGCTGATGGCCAGACCCAGGCCCAGGCCTTCAAAGGCCTTGGGGCTGTGCAGCCGCGAAAAGGGCTGAAATAGGCGCGCCAGGTAAGCCGGATTGAAGCCGACGCCGTTGTCAGCCAAGGTGAGTACGCACTGACCACCCTCTTGGCAGCCAGTCAGACTGATGTTGGCCTGCGGACAGGGCCGGGTGAACTTGAGCGCATTGGCCAGCAATTGGGCCAGCGCCTCGCGCAGCAGGGTCGCGTCAGCGCTTATCGGCG
>CAJAXU010000173.1 GCA_903948045.1 uncultured beta proteobacterium
CATAGCGGCGCAGCTTGGCGTCCAGGTTGGACAGCGGCTCGTCGAACAGCAGCACGCGCGGCTCCAGCACAATGGCGCGGGCCACCGCCACGCGCTGCTGCTGCCCGCCAGAGAGCTCGTTCGGGTAGCGGGCGCTGAGTACGCCCAAGCCCAGCTGCTTGAGCACATCGTGCGCCTTGGCCGCCACCACGTCTTTGGCAAAGCCCGACATCTGCAGGCCGTAGCTCACGTTTTGCAGCACCGTCATGTGCGGAAACAGCGCGTACGACTGGAACACCATGGACACATCGCGCGCCGTGGCTGGCAGGCGGGTCACGTTGTCATCACCAATCAGGATGCGCCCGCTGCTGGCCATCTCCAGCCCGGCGATCATGCGCAGGATGGTGGTTTTGCCGCAGCCGGACGGGCCCAGCAGCGTAACCAGGGTGCCGGCTGGGAACTCGAGCGAGATCTGGTCGACCGCCGTCACCTTGTTGCCGTAGCGTTTGCTGACCTGGTCAAAGACCACGCGGGCCGGCCCTTTGCGAGTTGAATTTGTCATGCGCCTCCCGCAAGCATGTTGGGTTCCTGCTGCATGCCTCGACGCCCCAGGCGCCGGCTACCAACCAGCCACTGAAACAGGCCGATGGCGGTCAGCATCACCACAATCAGCACCGTGGCGTAGGCAATCGCTACGCCGTATTCGTTGTTCTCCACCCGCCCGATGATGTAGCTGGTGGCCAGGTCGTGCTTGGCACTGACCAGAAAAATCACCGCGCTGATGGCCGTCATGCTGCGCACAAAGCTGTACACCAGCGCCGACAGGATGGCCGGCCGGATCAGCGGCAGCGTGATGCGGCGAAAGGTGGTCCAGGAGCTCGCGCCCAGTGTCAGCGAGGCTTCGTCCAGGCTTTTGTCGATCTGCGACAGCGAGGCGATGCCCGAGCGCACGCCCACCGGCATGTTGCGGAACACGAAGCAGATCACCAAAATGGCGGCGGTGCCGGTCAGCTCGATCGGCGGCACGTTGAAGGCGATGATGTAGCTCACGCCAATCACCGTGCCGGGAATGGCAAAACTCAGCATGGTGCCAAACTCAAACAGCTGTTTGCCATGAAAATTTTGGCGCGTCAGCAGCCAGGCGGTGATCAGGCCAATCGCCGCGGTCAAGGGGGCTGAGATGGTGGCGATCTGCAGCGTGGTCCAGAAGCTGTTCCAGGCCGAGCCCTGCCAGTGCAGGCCAAACTCGCCAAACGCGATCGAGAAGGCGCCAATGTAATGTTTGAGCGTTAGGGTGTTGTCGCGGCCCCAGAGCTGCACAAAACTGCCGTAGACGATCATCAGGTACACCGCCACCGTGAACAGCGCCCAGACCGTGGTGATGACCAGGGCCGGGATGGCAATGCGCTTGGGCAACAGCGGGTGCATGCCGCCGTCGCCCTTGCCGCTGACCGAGGTGTAGCTGCGCCGGCCCAGCCAGCGCTGTTGCAGGTAGAACGCGCCGATGGTGAAAGCCAGCAGCACGATGGCCAGCACGGCAGCCTGGCCCTGGTCGTTTTGCGAGCCCACCACCGCGAAGAAGATTTCAGTCGACAGCACATTGAAATTGCCGCCCAGCACCAGCGGGTTGCCAAAGTCGGCCATGCTCTCGATGAAGCCCAGCAGAAAGGCGTTGGCCAGCCCGGGTCGCATCAGCGGCCAGGACACGGTGCGAAAGGTCTGCCAGGCGTTGGCGTTCAGGGTCTGCGCCGCCTCTTCCAGCGACGGGCTGATCGCTTCCACCACGCCGATCAGCACCAGAAAGGCAATCGGCGTGAACGACAAAAGCTGCGCGATCAGCACCCCGCTGAAGCCGTACACCCAGCGCGTGGGCTCCAGCCCCAACTGGCCCGCCACAAACTGGGTGACGTTGCCTGACAGGCCAAACAGCAGGATCAGCGACAGGCCGATCACGAACGGTGGCGTGATGATGGGCAAGAGTGAGAGTGATTTGAACAGACCGCGAAAGCGCACGCCGGTGCGCGTCAGCACCAGCGCAAACGCCAGTCCGAGCAGGGTGGACAGCAGCCCGACCGTCACAGCCAGCACCAGCGTATTCCAGGCCGCGCCGCAGTTGGAGCCAGTGCTCAGGCAGGTCAGGCGCCAGATTTTCGGGTCCAGCAGCCGGCTGACAAAGGGGGCGATCGACCAGGTGCCATCCTCAGCCCGGAACGGGATCACCAGCATCTGCAGCACCGGCAAGCCGATGAACAGCAGCGTCAGCGCAATCACCAGCCCGAGCGAACCCGTGACAAAGGCGTCGCCGCCGACCACGCCGCGCAGTGCCAGCCCGCGCGTCAGCAGAAACAAAAAACTGGCGCCGGTCAGCAGCGCGCCGTAGCCCATGCCAAACTGGCGCTGCTCGGACTCGCCGAACCAGTCGTTGAGCCAGGCGGCGTTCCAGCCCTTGAGGCCAAACAGAAAGCCCTGCGCCAGCAGGTAGGCGATGCCCAGGGTCCCCAGGAACACCAATAGCCGGCCCAGCACGGCGGCGGGGGGACGCAGCAGCACCGCCGCCAGCGTCGCCAGTGCCACCCCGGCCACCGGCAGCAGCCACAGGTTGGCCCCTTTGAGCCACAGGAACAGGGCCGGCGCGGTCTCAGCGGCCAGCGGGTAGCCCTGCAGCAGCCACTTCAGGGCCCAAAAGCCATCTTCGATGGCGTACCAGGGCAGCAGGGTGACCCCGACCAGAGCCGCCGCAGCCGTCCCAAGGGCCTGGGTGTCCAGGCGGTGTGGCTGGGCGATCACGAAGCGCGCGGGCGGCGGGTCAAGCCTTCAGCTAGCTCAGCGGGGCAGGGCGCCAATCTCGTCGTCCCATTTTTTCAGCAGGCGCCGGCGCTCCGCCGCTGAGCCGTACTTGACGAAGTCGTAGTCGATCAGCTTGATCTTGGCCAGGTCGGGCGCCTTGGGCGAGCTGATGGCCGACTTGTTTGACATGACCTGGAACGACTTGACGTCCTTGGCCTTGTTCTGGAACTCGGCCGTGAGCGCGAATTCGTAGAACTTCTTGGCGTTGTCAAGGTTGCGCGCCCCCTTGACGATGCTCATCGAGCCGATCTCGTAGCCGGTGCCTTCACAGGGCACCACCGACTTGATCGGGAAGCCGGCCTCGGCCACGGCCACAGCGTCGTGCACGAACACAATGCCGATCACGGTCTCACCCGAGCCGGCCGCCTTGATCGGGGCCGAGCCCGACTTGGTGTACTGGTTGATGTTTTTGTGCAGTGCTTTCATGTACTCAAAAGCCTCTTTCTCACCCATCATCTGCACCAGCGTGGCTAGCATGGTGTAGGCGGTGCCCGAGGAGTTGGGGTTGGCCACCTGTACCTTGCCCTTGTAGACCGGCTTGATCAGGTCTTTCCAGCAAGCTGGCACTGGCAAGTTCTGTTTTTTCAGCAGTTCTTCGTTGTAGCCGTAACCGAGCGCGCCGGAATAGATGCCGACCGTGCGCACCTTGGAGGCCACCGCCTGCCGGTTCGCCCAGTCGTGCAGCTGGGTGCGGGTTTCGGACACATTGGCTTGGGTCAATCCCTCTTCGGCGGCCTGCAGATGCGGGTCACCAGTGCCGCCCCACCAGATGTCGCCCTTGGGGTTGGCCGACTCGGCCTTGATCTGGGCGTAGGTCTCGCCCGAGCTCTTGCGCGTCATGTCGACGGCAATGCCGGTCTTCTTCTCGAACTCGGTCTTGGCCTGCTGGCACCAGGCCTCGTCGGAGCTGCAGTACAGCGTCAGCTTGCCTTGGGCGAAGGCGGGGGCGGCCAGCAGGCCGAGGGTGACGGCGAGCAGGCCGGGCAGGGTGGAATAGTGCATGGAAAATTTCTCCAACTTCGACGAGGCTCGCCCGATCGGCACAGCCACAAGAGTCATACATTGTGACAAATTTGTGACGCTGGTCTATCCGTACAAACCAGCACCAGCCGGGTACGGCCGAGACTGCGTCGGTCAGGGCGTGTGGGCCATCAGCCCGTGCAGCGCAGGGTAAAGGTCTGCGGCACAGGCCACCAGCAGCCCGCCGCTGCGGATGCCCGCCGGCGTGAAGAAGTCATTCGCCTGCCCGCCAGCTTCAGTCACCAGCAGGATGCCGGCCGCGCAGTCCCAGGCGTTGATGTGCAATTCGGCGTAGCCATCGACCCGACCGGCGGCCACATCGGCCAGACCCAGCGCCCCCGAGCCGCGGCGGGTGAAGGCGCAGCCGGCGGCCAGCAGCGCCGCTGCCTTACCCAGGTAGGCGGCCGGTTCGGCGCGCGGCGACCAGCCCAGCTCTACCGTGGCGCCATTGAGCGCGCTGGTGCTGCGGGCCCGGATCGGCCGGCCATTGAGCCATGCGCCGGCGCCCAGGCCGGCGCTGTACAGCCGGTTCATCAGCGGGTCAAACAGCACGCCCAGTACCGGTTTGCCCGCTTCCAGATAGCCGATCGAGATGCACCAGCGCGGCACATCGGTGGCGTAGTTGGCGGTGCCGTCAATCGGGTCAACCAGCCAGAAGTTGCCCGCGCTGCCCACCGCGTCCTGCCCGCCCATTTCTTC
>CAJAXU010000174.1 GCA_903948045.1 uncultured beta proteobacterium
CCGTCCGGGCTCCAGGCCAGCCCGTTGGCAGTGGTGGCCGGCCCGGCCTTGCGACTCACCAGCGGTACGCCGCCACGGCCGTCCAGACAGAACAGCGCGGCGTCGTGGGCGGCGCGGCTTTCGTCGATGGTGCCGATCCAGAAGCGACCCAGCGCATCGCACTTGCCATCGTTGGCGCGCATGCGGCTGGGGTCATAGTCCAGGGTGGCGATGTGCTGCAGCGGCCCGCCCCAGGTGCGGGCCCGGAACACGCCGTGGCGCAGCGCCATCACCAAGCCGCCGCTGGCGGCCGGCGCAATACAGCCCGGTTCGCTCGGCAGGTCCCAGGTGTCGACGGTGCTGAGGTAAACATTGGCCCGCTGGATTTTTTTGCCCGGGATATCGACCCAGTACAGCATCTGCTCATGCGGATGCCAGAACGGGGATTCACCCAGTTCGCACGCTGTGGTGGTGACGGCTTGCCAGCTCATGGTTGGTGCTCCATTTGGATATGCATGTGGGCCGACATCGACGCACCGGGCTGCAACACGGTCAGCCCGAGCGCGTCTGCGCTGGCGCCCGCCGCTTGTACCAATTGAACCGCGTTGTTGACATGGCTCACCGGCTCGATGGCCACGAAATCCCGCGTCGGGTTGGTGAACACCACCAGCTGTTGCAGATTGGAGCGGATCTGGATACGCAGCAGCTCGTCATCCAGTTGCACGACACCGGGCCAACCATCAAAGCAATGGTCGACATCCAGCGTGGCGCAGTCGGTGTCCAGACCGGTGGACGCCAGGCGGTGGGTGGGCAGCTTGGCTGCGTCCATCTCCCAGCGGCCGCTGGCTGCAAAGCGCAGCTGGCTGCCCGGGCGCTTGACAAAGAAAGGGTGCCAGCCCAAGCCGGCTGGCATCGGTGCGTCGGATTGGTTGGTCAGTCGCATGTGCAGGCGCAGGCCGTCTGCTGACAGCATGATCATTTGCTCGGCAGCAAAGGCAAAAGGCCACCCGCCATCCGCATGGTGGTTGTACGCCAGCTGCGCCTGCTGCGCGTCAGCCTGCAGCACCGTCCACGGGTGCTGCCAACCCACGCCATGAATGGCGTGGGGTTCGGGCGGGTTGTTGGGCAGCAGGCTGTGGCGCTGGCCCGCCCAGTGGAAAGCGGCCTGGCCGATCCGGTTTGAGAAGGGCACCAGCGGGTAGCTGCCGGCCAGCCGCGCCTGGCCCAGGGCCGGGCCGGGGGTGGAGCGCAGCACCGGAATGTCGCCCAGCCACAGCCCGGAGATGCTGCCGCCCAGGCCGGGTGCTAGATCACAGCGCAGGGTATCGTGCTGCAGGGAGAGTGTGGCGGTCATGGTGGTTTTGCCCTGTCTTGATGCCCATTGTCGCCTTGCTGTGCCCAAAGAAAAAACCCGCCAGGGCTTGCGCCCCGGCGGGTGTGAAACCTCAAGGACAAGCGGTCTTAGCGGTTGTAGGCGGTCTCGCCGTGTGCGCTGATGTCAAGGCCTTCGCGCTCGTCTTCTTCACTGACGCGCAGGCCGATGGTCATGTCCACCAGCTTGAAGGCGATGAAGGAGACCACGCCAGACCAGACGATGGTGACCAACACAGCTTTCAGCTGAATCCAGACCTGGGCCGCAATGGAGTAGTCCGCTGCTGCCACCATGCTAGCGGTAACCCAGTCGGCCACGTAGCCCGGGCCACCCAGGGCTGGCGAATTGAACACGCCAGTCAGCAGGGCACCCACAATGCCACCAACGCCGTGCACGCCGAACACGTCGAGCGAGTCATCCGCACCCAGCATTTTCTTGAGCGCACTGACACCCCACAGACAGGCAAAGCCGGCAACCGCACCAATCACCAGCGCGCCGCCGATACCAACGTTGCCGGCAGCCGGTGTGATGGCCACCAAGCCGGCCACGGCACCCGAGGCGGCACCCAGCATGGAAGCCTTGCCGCGCATCAGTGCCTCGCCCACGCACCAGGCCAACACGGCGGCCGCCGTGGCGCCCAAGGTGTTGATGAAGGCCAGGGCGGCAAAGCCGTTGGCTTCGAGTGCCGAGCCGGCATTGAAGCCGAACCAGCCCACCCACAGCAGCGACGCACCGACCATGGTCAGCGTCAGGCTGTGCGGCGCCATGGCTTCCTTGCCGTAGCCGATGCGCTTGCCAACCATGTAGGCACCGACCAGGCCCGCCACGGCGGCGTTGATGTGCACCACCGTGCCGCCGGCAAAGTCCAGCGCGCCGGTTTGCCAGATGAAACCGGCTTTCGCGTTCATGGCATCGACCACGTCTTTGGCGCTGTAGGCGTCGGGGCCCATCCAGAACCAGACCATGTGGGCGATCGGTGCATAGCTGAAGGTGAACCACAGCACCATGAAAGCCAGTACCGCAGCGAACTTCATGCGCTCGGCAAAGGCGCCGACGATCAGGCAGCCCGTGATGCCGGCAAAAGTAGCCTGGAAGGCGGCAAATACGATTTCCGGGATGACCACGCCCTTGCTGAAGGTGGCGGCGTTGGCAAAAGTGCCGGCCGCGTTGTCCCAGACGCCTTTCATGAACAGCCGGTCAAAGCCGCCAAAGAAGCGTCCGCCTTCGGTGAAGGCCAGGCTGTAGCCATAGAGGAACCACAACACCACGATCAGCGAGAAGGTCACCATGACCTGCATCAGCACCGACAGCATGTTCTTGGAGCGAACCAGGCCGCCATAAAACAGGGCCAAGCCGGGCACCGTCATCAGGATCACCAGCATCGTGGAGACCATCATCCAGGCGGTATCGCCCTTGTTCGGCACGAGTGCCGGGGCCGCTGGCGCCGAAGCGGCGGCAGCGGGTGCTGCTGCAGCAGGTGCAGCAGCCGCATCCGAGGCGGCCGGTGCCGCCGGCTCGGCGGCCTTGGCTTCGGAGGCAGCGGGCGCCGGGGCTGCGGTCTGTGCCATCACGGCGCCGCCAAACAGCAGGCCCAGGCCGAGTGTGAGGGAAATGAGTATTTTTTTCATGTCAAGCTTTCTGGTCTGCTGGGTTCAAAGGGCTTCCTTGCCGGTCTCGCCAGTGCGGATACGCACCACCTGTTCCAGGTTGTAGACGAACACCTTGCCGTCACCAATCTTGCCGGTGCGGGCCGCACCCTCAATGGCTTCGATGACGCGGTCGGTCAGCTCGTCGGCCACCGCCGCCTCGATCTTGACCTTGGGCAGGAAATCCACCACGTACTCGGCGCCGCGGTACAGCTCGGTGTGGCCCTTTTGGCGGCCGAAGCCCTTGACTTCAGTGACGGTGATGCCTTGCACACCGATGGCCGACAGGGCTTCGCGCACCTCGTCGAGCTTGAACGGTTTGATGATGGCGGTAACGAGTTTCATGCGGTCTCCTCTCAATGTGGTGTTGGAATCAAAAGCTGTATTTGAGGCCTGCGACCAGGCCGTTTTTGCCCAGGTTGTCGACGCTGCCAACTTTGTAAAAACCGTCTTTGGCGTCTGTAGTGACCAAAGCCAGAGAGGCAGCGATGCCTTTGCCAAAGTCTTTGCTCACGGTCAGCGAGAAGTCGGTGTAGTCAGCGGAGCTTGTCTGGTTGGGAACGATCTGCCGGCCAACATGTGGCGTGACCGAGAAACCGTTGCCAAGATCAAAGGTGGCAGCGGCTTCCAGGTATTGGCTACCCGTGCTGTTTGCGTTGGCCACGAAATTGCTCAGGCTGCGGCTGTACTTGACTGTCACCGGGCCATAGGTGAGCGCGGCGTAGATTTCAGTGGTGTTGGCGTTGGTGGCGGCGTTGTTGGAGGGGTACAGATACGCGATGACGCCGACATCAAAGCCCAGGCCCTTGGCCA
>CAJAXU010000175.1 GCA_903948045.1 uncultured beta proteobacterium
GACACTTTGCAGCGCGCAGGTATCCAGCGCGTCGGCCTGTCCGTTCAACTGGCCAACTGACAGCCAGCCAGCAACCCGCCGCATCGCTGCATTTTTTCATGACCGCCATCACTGCACGCATGGAGTTTGCACCTCCCCCGACGAAAGGGCTTTTGCGCGCCTTCGGACTGGCGATTGCGGCCCACGGCCTGCTACTGATGGTATTGACCCTGGGTGTGCAGTGGAAGCGAGATCCCGTCTTGGTCACGGTGGAGGCCGAGCTGTGGTCGGCACTGCCCGTGCAGGCCGCACCGCCAGCGGCTCTCGAGCCGACCCCCATTGCGCCAGAACCCGTCCCTGAGCCAAAGCCGGTTATTGCGCCACCGACTCCGTTGCCGCCCGCCGTCGACCCCAGCATCGCCATTGCGCAGGAAAAAGCACGCCTGCAAAAAGAAAAGCAGTTGCAAGCGGAGATAGAAAAACGTCAGAAAGACGCCCAGCTGGCGAAGAAGCGCTTGGAGGAAATGGAGGTCAAAGCGAAGCGGGAACAAGAACTGCGCGACAAACTGGCACGCGACCGAAAGCTGCAACTGGAACAGCAAAAGGCACAAACCGCCAGGGCAGATGCGGAAACCAGGAAGCTCGCCGAGCTGCGCCAGGAGCAAATCGACCGCATGAACCGCCTGGCCGGGCAAGCGGTGGGTAGTGGTCCACCAGACACCGGCAAAGCCAAACAGTCGTCGGGGCCATCTGCCGGCTACGAGGGTCGCATTGCGGCACGCATCAAGCCCAACATCACCTATACCGAGATGATTTTTGGCAACCCTGCTGCAGATGTCGAAGTGCGCACCTCGCCCGACGGCACCATCATCAGCCGCAAACTGGTCAAGTCCAGTGGCGTCAAGTCATGGGATGATGCCGTGCTCAATGCCGTCGACAAGACCGAAAAGCTTCCGCCCGACACGAATGGACGCGTAATCCCGTCTCTGATATTGGGCTTTCGTCCAAGAGACTAATGCGTGAGCGCCAGAACCTCGAGCACCCGGGTCAAATCCGACCCGATGTAACTCGGCTTCGGCCCAATGGTCTCACCAGGCAGGTTCTGGCGGTTTACCCACAACGTGGTGAAGCCAAACCAGGTGGCACCCAAGGCATCCCACGCATTGCTGGATACAAAAAGCACCTCGTCCGCCTGAACCTCAAACGCCTGGAGCACCAGGCCATAGCACTGCGGTGCGGTTTTGAACAGGCGAATGCCATCCACTGACAGGACCCGGCTCAGCAGGTCCGTGAAACCCGCACTAGCTACCGCCGTCTCCAGCATGTCCGGACTGCCGTTGGACAGAATGGCCGTTGGCAGCCCCATGGCACGCAGTTGCTGCAGCACGCTCAGGTTTTCAGGAAAGGCTGTGAGCTGGGCGTATTGCGCCATCAGGGCGTCTTCGTGCGCCTGCGCGTGCGCAATCTTCAGGCGCGCCAGCGTGTAGCGCAGCGCGGCCCGGGTCAGATCCCAAAAGCTCTTGTAGTAGCGGCTGCCCTGCGCGCCCTGCGGGTCAGACATCGTGACCAGCCGGGTGTACTCGATCTGCTTGTCGCGCCACAGCGCAGAAATGGCAGCGCCCTGCCCCGGATACATGCTTTCGGCAAGCGCGCTGATGGAATGGACATCAAACAGCGTGCCGTAGGCATCAAAAACAAC
>CAJAXU010000176.1 GCA_903948045.1 uncultured beta proteobacterium
ACTGGAGCGTACGGCCAGCGGCGGCGTGCTTTGCCCCTATTCATCGATGCACATTGACATGTACTTGAAGGCGGCTTGATTGCCCCTACCCGCCGCCTGAGCCTAGCCACTGCCCAGACTCTGGACACACGCTAGCGGGCGCGCCGTTAAGCCAGACCTGCGCCTGATCCAGTCGCGATGCGGTCAAGAGATCGACGTCGAATGCCAGCTGCAGCGCACGCCTGACCTCGGCATGCTCGATCGGCAGCTCCCAGCTCAGGAACAGCTGGGTTTGGGCTGGGGTCGGGTGGTCGCTGCCAACTAGCCTGACGCCGGCCAAGGTAATTGTCGTCAACCACTTGCCGGGAGCGCCGGCACCGCCACCGTACCCGACAGCACCACCGCGCTGACATCGCGGCTGCGCAGGGTCTCACCGCTCCAGAAAAAAGACCGCAACGGTGAAGGCGTCCCGATGGATTTCAATTTGCTATTGATTTAGTAGCTATACCGTCAATAAAGACGGTGCCTGCAGCCTATTTGAGCATTAATGTGGCAAGCGCTTCGGCGTCGACCACCTGCACGCCTTCAGCTTTCGCATAAGTCTGGGCCGTGTCGGAGAGCTGGCCCAGCGTGAGGCAGGCGCACAGCGAGGCGTCTTGGCGCTGCCGGGCCGCCACCAGTTCGCGCAGGGTCTCAACCCCCAGCTTGGCCGCCTTCCAGCGCTTGCAACTGACCAGCGTGGTGCGGCCCGCCTTGACCAACTGCAAGTCGGCGCCCACGCCCTCAAAGGCGGTCACCACAAAGCCTTGCCGGGTGTAGGCCTCGGTCACGGCCTTGGCAAAGTCGCGCCAGGCCATGGCGCTGAGTCGCTCCAGCTGCTGCGCCAGCTGTGCGGGTTTGGGCGCCAGCCACTGCCGCCGCGCCGCAATGACGCCAATCACCAGAAACGGCAAGCCGCCAAACAACCCCGCCCAGACATAGGCGGGTGGCAGCAGGGCACGTGCCAGCAGGGCAAAGCCTGCAAACACGGCAATGCTGATCCACCAGGGTGAGCGCAGCAGCAGCGCAAACAGCGACTTGTCGGACATCTTCCATTTCATGGCGGGGGCTCCAGCGTGTGGCGGGCATTGTCACCCAGGGCGTCGACCAAACGGCTGTGCCAGCACGAGCGGCGTGACGGCAAGCGGCCTGCAACGGCATAACTTTGGTCCCAATCGGTTTTGGCACGACGTGGAAACAGCAAAAATA
This sequence comes from uncultured beta proteobacterium, assembly GCA_903948045.1. GTDB lineage: Bacteria > Pseudomonadota > Gammaproteobacteria > Burkholderiales > Burkholderiaceae_C > Rhodoferax. The sequence continues at coordinate 1,228 of CAJAXU010000176.1, forward strand.
TAACTTTTGCGTATTTGAAATACGTAAAAGTTAGTCGCTTGATGTCCCCGCCGAATGGCCCAGCACACCGATCAGCGGCTGCCCGTCGGCACCAATGGCCATGCGAGCCTGGTGAGCCCGACGGAAAGATGTTGGCCGCCGTTAGTCTGCTCACAAAGCGTGGCACACTTTGCTGTGTCTTGATTTCAAATTCTGCAGGCGCCAATGTCACCCCAAAACAAACCGCTTCTCGACTCTGGGGGTGATACAGAGACCAATCGAAGGCGCTTTTTGTGCGGGACTGGCTTAACTGCGGTGTCGCTGACCACGCAGGGATTCAAGTTCCAATTGAACAAAAAGGCGTGCGTCAGCCGCGCCCGTCTGCCGCGGCCTCTGAGGGTGAAGGGCCCGCTGCCCGTTGTCTCGTGGCAGCATGGAGCCCTACTTTGGTTTGATCAGGTGCCGTCGAACCTGACGCGCAGATCCGATCCAGCCTACGTCATGCGTGACAACGCGGAGGCCCTGGAAACACTTTTCAATGGCCATCGGTTGGCCGGTGCCACCAATGTGCTGGGCTGGTTTAACGAAAGCCGGGTCAAGCGCTGCAGCTGACCCAGCGGCGTACAGCACAACCACCCTACCATGCGATTGCGTTTCCTGTCCTTCCTTGCCGCCTTCATCAGCCTGTTCACGGTGATGTCGGGCTTGTCGCCCAGCGTGGCCGAGGCGCAGGTCACGAAGTCGGTGCGTGTGGGGGTGATCAAGTTCGTCTCCCACCCGGCACTGGACGCAGATGAGAAGGGCTTTGAGGCGGCCTTGGCCCACTCGGGCTTCAAGGAGGGCGTCAATCTGGAGATCCTGCGCCACGATGCACAAGGCGACCCTGCCAAGGCCGAGGCCGCCGCACGGGCCTTGGTTCTGGCCAATGTAGTCCTGATCCACACCATTGCAACACCCAGCACCCAGGCCGCCGCGCGTGTGGCCACCGCAGTGCCCATCATTTTTTCTGCAGTGACCGATCCCTTGAGTGCGGGCGTGGTGCCGTCCCACAGTTCACCGGGCCAGAAGACGGGCAGCTTAATTACCGGAGTGAGCGACATGTGGCCGATTCGCCTGCAGCTGGAGGCATATTCCCGGGCACTGCCACAAATCAAGCGCTGGGGCATTGTGTACAACCCCCAGGAGGCCAACTCGGTCAAGCACCTGCAGATCCTGCGACAAGCCGCAACCCCGTTGGGGCTGAGCCTGGTTGAAGTTCATGTCTCGAACAGTGCAGAGGTGCCCGCCGCAGCACAGTCGTTGGTGGGCCGTGTGGAGGCCATCCTGCACACGGCTGACAACACCACGGCGGCGAACTTCGAGGCGGTGATCAAGGTCTGTGAGCAGCATCGGATCCCGCTTTTTGCAGGGGACATCGAGAGTGTGGCGCGCGGCGCCATTGCCGCTTATGGCAATGACTACTACTTGGTGGGGTATGCCGCAGGCAAGAAAGCGTCGCTGGTCCTGAAAGGTGTCAAGCCGGGCAGCATACCCTGGGGTCCGGTCGAAAAGTACAGCCTTGTCGTGAACGCCAAGGCCGTCAAGACCATGGGTATCAGTCTGCCCGCTGGGTTTATGGGTCGTGCCGACCGCGTTATCCCCTGATGCGCTACCTGGGCTCTCTTGTAACAGCTGTGCTGGTGCTGATCGTGACGATTGGCGTCGGGCTCTATGTTGACCGCAAACATGAAGCCATGCACACCCGCAACGCTTCAGTCACTGTGGGGTTAGAGCGCATGGTTCGGCTGAACCAGGCTATGGACAGCGTATTGCGGGCTGCAGTTCATGAGCAAAACGGTCTGCGTGCCAGCGGCTACGACACCCTTCAGCAGGAGTTGGAAGTCACCATGAGGGGCGTGGTTAAAGATTCGCTGGACTTGCCGCTGGCCAGTGAGATCGCGGCGCTTGCCGGCGACCACTTGACCTTGCGGCAGGTAGAGAGCCGTGCCTTGGCGCATATCCAGCGGGAGCAATGGAAGGAGGCACGAGCTGTGCTCTTCGATGAGCGCTTCGAGCTCTCCAGGAAAATCTACGAAATCAACAGCGAGACCACTGTCGGCGCATTGACTGGCGAGCTAGCCGCCATAACGGCAGGGCTCGACGAGATGAAGCAGGGGGTGTTGGCGGCGCTGGTGTGTGTGATGCTGCTGCTCATTGGGATTGGTGCCGCCTTCACCCGGCGCATACAGCTGGAACAGCGCCAGCAAGCGCGCTTGCAGGCCGAGATCACGCGCGCCAACGACGAACTGGAGGCCAAGGTCAAGCAGCGAACGGTCGAACTCGAAATTGCCAACGACAAGCTGCAGATGCTCAGCACGACCGACGCGCTGACTGGACTTTCCAACCGTCGGCACTTTGATGCCCAGTGGCATACGGAATGGCAGCGGGCCCTGCGCGCCGGTAACCCTATTGCGATGATCATGCTGGACGTGGACCACTTCAAGGCCTTCAATGACAGCCTTGGGCATCCGGCAGGTGATGGCTGCCTACAGCGCGTGGGCGGTATTCTGGGCGCCGTGCGCAGCCGCCCGGGTGACCTCGCGGCCCGCTATGGCGGCGAGGAGTTCGTGGTGATTCTGCCGACATGTGATGGGCCCTTGGCCAGAGCGAAAGCTGAGGGTTTGCGTGAGGCGATATTCGGCGCCGCCATTGCGCACCCGCAGTCCCCGACGGCGCCGGTAGTCACCGTGAGCGCCGGGGTAGCGTCATGCATTCCCCGGATGGGGCAAGACCCAGCCGACCTGTTAGGGCTGGCAGACCAGGCCCTCTACCAAGCCAAGTTGCAGGGGCGCAACCGCGTCATGCTGGCGGCCTGAAACGCGCACGAGGCTATGGCTGCCCGCCTCGCCGAGGAGTAGGGGGGCTCGAAGCGATCGCCCGAACGCTGGCGATATGCCGGGAACGTATGGCCTCGTTCGCATGATGGCGCCGATGCCCCTACTCCAAGCCCTTGAGCCACTCAATCACGGCGGTAATGGCCACATCGGGCGTATTGCCGTGGCCGGCGTCCACCACCAGGTAGCGGCTCTTGGCATGGGCGGGTTGCTTGGCGTAGGCATAGGCCTCGCCGGCCGGGTACAGCGGGTCCTGGGCGCCGATCACCCACAGCACCGGCACGGCTTTTTTGAAGTTGGCGCTGGTTTTGGGCATGTGGCCCAGGCCGTCCGGGTCAAAGTAGCTCAGCAGGGTCTCGGCGCTCATGCTCATGTTGCGCCGGCGGCCCTGGTTCATGTCGTTGATCGTCAGCGTTTGTGCGCCCTGGCCGGCGGTCACCAGGGTGCGGGCCTGGTCCACCTCGGCCCGGCCCATGCCCTGCTGGTACATCACGCGCGGCGAGTGGCCGGGCGCCAGCGCCAGCACGCCATCGGCGTCACCTACCTCAGCCATGTAGGCCAGGGCGGCATTGGTGCCAAAGCTCTGCCCACCCACCAGCACCTGCCGGTAGCCTTTGCCGCGCAGCGTTTGCACCTGGGCGCTGATCTCCTTGAGTGCCACTGCATAAGGTTGGTCGTAGGCGCGCCGGCCAGACCAGGGCATCTCTAGCTGCACGACATGGCAAGTTGATTCCACTTTGTTGGCAAACACCGCCAGACCCTGCGGCCCGCCCCATTTGCCGTGCATCAGTACCAGGGCACAGGAAGGCGCGGTAGCGGTTTGCAACCAGGCACCGCTGGGCCAGGCCAGCACCAGGGCCAGGGAAAGCCAGCGGCCCAGTCGGGCCAGGGCCGAGATCGGATGTTGCCGCAGGGGCACGTGAACCGGCATGGACAGGGTGGTTTTCAATTGGGTTCAGCCCAGCGCCGGCAGCACCTGGCCCTGCGCCGAGCCAAAGCCGATGCGCACCGCGCCAGGCCGCTCGCACCAGGCATTCAGCGCGATGGCATCGCCGTCTTGCAAAAAGGCACGGCGCTCGCCGTTGCTCAGGGCCACGGGGCGCTGGCCGGCCTGGCTCAGCTCGATCAGGGCACCGGCCTCGGCCGGCATCGGGCCCGACACCGTGCCGCTGCCCAGCAGGTCGCCCGGGCGCAGGTTGCAGCCGCCCAGGGTGTGGTGTGCCAGCATCTGCGCGATGCACCAGTGCTGGTGCCGAAAGTTGGTGCGGCTCAGGGTCTCGCCAGCCTGGCCGGCGCCGCGCATGGTGGCGGTTTGGAGCGTGACGCTGAGCTCGATGTCCAGCGCACCGCTGTCGCGCAGCGCCGGGCTGTCCAGGTAGGGCAGCGGGGGCGGAAACTCCGGCGCGCGCTCAAACGGCAGTCGGAACGGCGCCAGCGCCGCCAGCGTCACCACCCAGGGCGACAGCGTGGTGGCAAAGTTTTTGCCCTGGAATGGCCCCAGCGGCGCCATTTCCCAAAACTGGATGTCGCGCGCCGACCAGTCATTGAGCAGGCCCAGGCCAAAGATGTGGGATTCGGCCTGCGCCACCGGCACGGGCGTGCCCTGGGCGTTGCCCTGGCCGACGTAAATTGCCATTTCCAGCTCGTAATCCAGCCGCTGGGTGGGGCCCACCACCGGGCTGGCCGCACCGGGCGCCATCACCTGGCCGACCGGCCGGCGCACCTGCTGGTTCACGCCCAGGCTGGAGGCGCGGCCATGGTAGGCCACCGGCATCCAGAAAAAATTGGGTGGCACCAGGCCGCCGTTGCCAATGGCCTGGCCCACGTTACGGGCGTGGTGCAGCGAGGTGTAGAAGTCGGTGTACTCGCCCACCCGCACGGCGGTCTGGTGCTCCAGGTCGTCCAATGGTGTCAGGCAGGCCTGCAACTGGCGCGGAGTGGCCGGGGCGGCATCGGCGTGCAGCAGCCGGAACAGGGCCAGCCGCAGGGCCTGCCAGGCGTCGGGCCCGAGCGCCATCAGGGCATTCAGGCTGTCGGCTGCGGCTGCCTGGGCAGCGCGCTGCGCCAGGGCGGCGTCCAGGCCGGGCCCCAGCGCGCCCCAAACC
>CAJAXU010000177.1 GCA_903948045.1 uncultured beta proteobacterium
ATCTCGATGGTCTGTCCGTTACGGCTGATGCCACTGTGCCGGACATTTTTTTCACGCAGGCTGGTGCGAATGTCGCCAGCCAGTGACTCAGCCCGCTTGGTCAGGGCCGCCTGCATGTCGACCTGCAGCATGAAATGCACGCCGCCGCGCAAATCAAGACCCAGGTACATCGGCACCGCGCGCAAGTTACTCAGCCAGGCTGGTGACCGCGACAGCAAATTGAGCGCCACCACATAACCGGCGTTGGCCGGCTCAGGCACCAGTGCCTTCTGGATCGCATCCTTGGCCCGGAGTTGGGCGTCGGTGGTTTCAAAACGGGCCTTGATCGAACTCCCTTCCAGCGTGACGACCTGCGCGACCAGGCCACCAGCCTTGAGTGCGGCCTCGACCCGGGCCAGGGTGTTGCTGTCGATCTTGACCGCCGGCTTGGCCGCCGACACCTGCACCGCAGGTGATTCACCAAAGAAATTAGGGAGCGTGTAAAGCCCCCCAACCAATAGCGCGATCAAGATGACCACGTATTTCCAGACCGGATAACGATTCATGAGCGCGCCCCTGCCAGCTGAGCCGGCTTACTTGATACTGCCCTTGGGCAGCACCTGCACCACCGCGCTGCGCTGGATCTGAATCTCAACCCCGCTGGCAATCTCAAGGCCCAGATGGCTGTCGCCCATGCGGCTGACCTTGCCCAACAAACCACCGGCGGTCGCGACTTCGTCGCCCTTGGCCAACGCGTCGATCATGGCCTTGTGCTCTTTCTGCTTCTTCATCTGCGGCCGAATCATCACAAAATACAGCACGACAAACATCAACACCAGAGGCAGCATGCTCATAAGTGAGGACTGCATGTCACCGCCACCAGCAGCGGCAGCGGGTGCGGTTTGGGCGAACGCGGAAGAAATGAACACGGGCAACTCCACAGGGTTTGACAGAAAAAATCATGGGCAGCCGGGGGCTGCACAGGCAAACGACGGCGCGGCAGGCGGCGCCGTCACAACAGCCGCGCATTGTATGACGGGCGCCAATGCCCCGCCGCGGCCATGGGCCGCCCGGGTCGGCCGGCGTGTCAAGCGGCCCGCTGACTGGCCTGCGGGTTACGGAATTGCGCCAGCAGCTGGTTCCAGGCGAGCCGTGCCGCTTGCAGGTGGCGCGCCTTGACGTGGCCAAAACCCTTGATCTGCTCGGGCACGCGGGCCAGGTCCAGCGCTAGGCCGTAGCGCAGCGCCCTTGCCTCGGGCGTACCGCCCTGAGCCAGTCCGGCCAGCAATTCCTCAACCGTGTCCAGGTACTCGGCGATCAGCGCGCGCTCCTGGCGCCGCTCCTCGCTGCGGCCAAACACGTCAAACACGCCGCCGCGCAGGCCCTTGAGACGCGCCAGCAGCCGAAAGCCCAGCAGCATGCCGGGGCCGAAGGCCTGCTTTTGCAGTTCGCCCTTCTCGTTCTTCTTGGCCAGCAGCGGTGGCGCCAGGTGGTAGTGCAGCTTGTAGTCGCCTTCAAACATGTCGGCAATGCGGGCATGAAAAGCGGCGTCGGTGTGCAGCCGGGCCACCTCGTACTCGTCCTTGTAGGCCATCAGCTTGAACAGGTAGCGCGCCACCGCTTCGGTCAGCGCCAGCCGGGCCTCGCCATCGGCCTGGTCGGCGCGCTGCACACGGTCCACCACTGTCTGGTAGCGCGCGGCATAGGCAGCGTCCTGATAATCCGTCAGGAAGGCCACACGGCGGCTGATCAGCGCCTCCAGCGGGGGACGCTTGACCAGCGTCACCACCTGGCCGGGGTGCAGCAGGCGCTCAAAGGCCTGCGCGTCATGGGCGGCGCGCCGACCCCATTCAAAGGCCGCTTTGTTGTTGTCCACCGCCACCGCGTTGAGTTCGATCGCGCGCAGCAGCGCCGCCTGCGTCAGGGGAATCCAGCCTTTTTGCCAGGCATAGCCCAGCATCATCGGGTTGGTGTAGATGCTGTCACCCAGCAGGGTGGTGGCGGCCAGGTCGGCGCTGAAGGCGCCCACCGCGTCGGCGCCCACCGCCTGCGTGATCTGCCCGACACAGGCTTCGGACGGGTTTTGCCAGTTGGCGTTTTTGACAAAGGCGGCCGTCGGCGTGGCATGGGCGTTGAGCGCGACCCGGGTGCGGCCCTCGCGCATGCGCAGCATCGTCTCTTTGGCCACCGCCACGATCGGGTCGCAGCCGATCACCAGATCGGCCGCCGCCATGCTGACCCGGGTGGTGCGGATGTCGCCCTGGCTGGCGCCGATCAGCACATGGCTCCAGGTGGCGCCCCCCTTCTGGGCCAAGCCGCCGGCGTCCTGGGTCACGATGCCGCGCCCCTCCAGGTGGGCCGCCACGCCCAGCAACTGGCCGATGGTGATGACGCCGGTGCCGCCGACGCCGGCCACCACAATGCCCCACACCGGCCCGGCCGCGCCCGCGAGTGAGGGCAGCGTTGGCTCGGGCAGGGGGCCCAGTGCAAACGGTGATGGGCCGACGCCCTTGCTTTTTTTCTTCAGCTGGCCGCCCTCCACCGTGACAAAGCTCGGGCAGAAGCCCTTGGTGCAGGAATAGTCCTTGTTGCAAGTGCTCTGGTTAATCTGGCGCTTGCGGCCAAACTCGGTTTCCAGCGGCTCCACGCTCAGGCAGTTGGATTGCACGCCGCAGTCACCACAGCCCTCGCACACCAGCTCGTTGATCACCACCCGCTTGGCGGGGTCCACCAGCGTACCGCGCTTGCGCCGGCGGCGCTTTTCGGTGGCGCAGGTCTGGTCGTAGATGATGACGGTGGTGCCGGGGATGGTGCGGAACTCGCGCTGAATGCTGTCCAGCCGGTCGCGGTGCGCCACCGCCACCCCCTCGGGCAGGCCGCTGACGCCGGCGTATTTTTCGGGCTCGTCGGTGACGATGGTGATGCGCGCAGCGCCTTCAGCACGCATGCTCTGGGCGATCTGCAACACCGAGTGGCCCTCAGCGCGCTCGCCAATCTGCTGGCCGCCGGTCATGGCGACGGCGTCGTTGTACAAAATCTTGTAGGTGATATTGACGCCGGCGGCAATGCTCTGGCGCACCGCCAGCATGCCGCTGTGAAAGTAAGTGCCATCGCCCAGGTTGGCAAACATGTGCTGGTCGTGGCTGAACGGCTGCTGCCCGACCCAGGGCACGCCTTCACCGCCCATCTGGGTGAAGCCAACGGTGGCGCGGTCCATCCAGATCGACATGAAATGGCAGCCAATGCCCGCCATAGCGCGCGAGCCCTCCGGCACCTTGGTGCTGGTGTTGTGCGGGCAGCCCGAGCAAAACCAGGGCTGACGCTCGGGCTGCGCCGGTACCACCTGCAGCGAGCGCTCTTTGGCGTCCAGAATCGCCAGCCGGGCGTCGATCCGCGCGGCGGTGTCGGCGTCCACACCGAGTCTCTTCAGGCGCTGGGCAATGGCGCGGGCGATCAGGGTGGGTGACAGGTCGGCATTGGCGCGCAGCAAGGTGTTGCTGGTCGGGTTGGCGTTGGACCACTCGCCGCCGCTGAAGTCGCCTTCGACCTCGTTGAACTTGCCCAGCACGTGCGGCCGCACGTCGGCGCGCCAGTTGTACAGCTCTTCCTTGAGCTGGTACTCAATCACTTGGCGTTTTTCTTCCACCACCAAAATTTCCTGCAGGCCGGTGGCAAATTCGCGCGTCAGCTGCGCCTCCAGCGGCCAGACCACCGCCACCTTGTGCAGCCGAATGCCCAGGCGCTGGCAGCTGGCGTCGTCCAAGCCCAGATCGAGCAGCGCCTGACGCGTGTCGCTGTACGCCTTGCCGCTGGCAATCAGGCCGAACCGGTCGTTCGGGCCCTCGATCACATTGTGGTTGAGCCGGTTGGCCCGGATGTAGGCCAGCGCCGCATACCACTTGTAGTGGAACAGCCGCGCCTCCTGCTCCAGGGCATGGTCGGGCCAGCGGATGTGCAGGCCGCCGGCGGGCATCTCGAAGTCGGTCGGCAGCCGGATCTGGACCCGGTCCGGGTCGATCATCACCGTCGCGCTGGACTCGACGATTTCCTGGATGGTCTTCATGCCGGCCCAGACACCCGAGAAGCGGCTCATGGCAAAGGCGTGCAGGCCAAGGTCCAGGATTTCCTGCACGCTGGCCGGGAAGAACACCGGAGTGCCACAGGCCTTGAAAATATGGTCGCTCTGGTGCGCGGCGGTCGAGCTTTTGGAGATGTGGTCGTCGCCGGCCACCGCAATCACCCCGCCCCAGGGCGTGGTACCGGCCATGTTGGCGTGTTTGAACACGTCGCTGCACCGGTCCACACCCGGCCCCTTGCCGTACCAGATGCCGAACACCCCGTCGTACTTGTTGCTGCCCGGCGGGGCAAAGCCAAGCTGCTGGGTGCCCCACAGTGCGGTGGCCGCCAGCTCTTCGTTGACGCCGGGCTGGAACACGATGTGGTGCGCCTTCAGATGCGGCTGGGCCTTGACCAGGGCCTGGTCGTAGCCGCCCAGCGGCGAGCCGCGGTAACCGCTGATGAAGCCGGCGGTGTTCTTGCCCTGGCGCTGGTCGCGCAGGCGCTGCAGCATCGGCAGCTTGACCAGCGCCTGTACGCCACTCATGAAAGCGGGGCCGTGATCCAGCGCGTACTTGTCGTCCAGGGTGACCGATTCCAACGCTTGGCGGATGTGGGAAGGCAGCGGGGCATTCATGGCGGGCGGTTCTCCATTCTTGTGTCGGCAAAGTGTAGGCGGGCAGGCCAGATATGTCTTTGCGTTTTTTGCCTTGATATTGGCACTCGGCGCAAGAATCTTTCTAAAATCAAGCCTGAATGGAAACACTTGACAAATTTGACCTGGCCATCCTCGAAGAGCTGCAGGCCCAGGGCCGCCTTAGCAATGCCGAGCTGGCGCAGCGCGTTGGCCTGAGCGCGGCACCCTGCTGGCGTCGCGTCAAAAGCCTGGAGGAGGCCGGTTTCATCACCGGCTACCGGGCCGAGATCAACCGGCAAAAAATTGGCCTGGGTGTGCTGGCCTTTGTACGGCTGGACGCCGACCGCAACAGCGGCGACGTGCTGCACACGCTGGAGGAGGCGATTCGCACCATCCCCGAGGTGGTGAGCTGCCACTACATCAGCGGCACCGGCACCTTTGAGCTGCAGGTGGTCAGCCGCGACCTGAACTCGTTCAGCCAGTTTGCGCGTGAAGTGCTGATCAACCTGCCCAATGTGAAAGACCTGCACACCAGCTTTTCATTGGGCGAGGTCAAGGCCGGCGGCGCCATGCCGCTGGCACATCTGCGCAGCGGGCCGGGCGCTATTTCGGCCACAGCACCCACAGGCGCACCGTCTGCTTCATCCGCCCGGCCAGCTCCTGGGCGTCCAATCCCCAGCCCGCAAAATAGTCGGCGCGCACTGCGCCGGTGATGGCGCTGCCGGCATCCTGCGCCAGCACCAGCTTGCGCAGTGCTGCAGTCGGGCCGTTGGAGGCCAGCCAGACCGGCGTGCCAAAGGGGATGCTGGCCGGATCGACCGCGATCGAACGGCCCGGCGTCAGGGGCACGCCCTGCGACCCGCGCGGCCCCCAAACCGCGTCCTGCGCGGACAGAGGCTCTTCGCGGAAAAACACGGTTCGCGGGTTGCTCCACAGCATGTCGTTGACCCGCTCCGGGTTTTGCGCCACCCAGTTCTTGATGGACGGCCAGGAGGCGTCGCGCAGTGCGCCCTGGTCGAGCAACCAGCGGCCAACACTCTTGTAGGGCTGCTCGTTGGAGCCGGCATAGGCCAGCCGTACCGAAAGGATGCTGCCATCGGGCTGGCGGATGCGCAGGCGTCCCGAGCCCTGGATCTGCAACACCAGCGCATCAACCGGGTTGGCCAGGTAGGCAATCTCGCGCCCGGCCAGCTGCGCCCGCACCGCCGGCTCGCTGTCAATCTGCTGGCGCGTGTACCAGGGCTTGCGCGGTACCTGGTTCAGTGGCGGCTGGTACAACGGCACCGTGAAGCTGGCGTCCGGCAGGCGCGACGCTTCCAGCTGCGGCTCGTAGTAAGCGGTCAGCAGCCCGTCGACCTCGCCCGCGCGGCTTTCGACCCGGAAGGGCTGCAGCCGCGTCATCAGCCAGGCGCGCTGGGCATGGCCATCGCCCAGGCTCAGGCGCCGCACCTCGCTGCACAGCGGGCCAAACACCGGCCCGGGCCGCTCACAGTTCTTGAGCCAGGCGTTCCAGGCCTCATGCAGGGCGTCGGCCTCAAACCCCGGCAACTCGGCCCAGCGCACCGCCACCCAGCGCGTCTTGGGCTGCAGCAGGGGCGCCGGCAGGGGCGCCGTGTCGTCAGGCAGCGGCTCAGCGCTGGACAGCGACGCGGCAGCAGCCATCATCCCTACAATCAGCAACCATGCCAAGTGATTTCCGAGCTTTCTCATGACCCTGCTCCTGCTGGAAGCCCTGGGTGCCCTGCTGCTGCTGCTGCTGATCGTGTGGTGGACCATGTTTTCAGGGCGGGAGCGCGGCGAGCTGCCGCAGCAGCCCGACAAGGACGCCCCCCCAGCGCCCAGCCCACCCTCTGACAAGCAAGCCTAAACCGCATGGTGTAACAGGTTGGCCAGCTCGACGGCCGACTTCACTTCCATTTTTTCAAACACCCGGGCCCGGTGCATCTCGACGGTTCGGATACTGATGTCCAGCCGGTCTGCAATCAGCTTGTTTGGCAAGCCCTCGGTCACCAGCCCCATCACAGCACGCTCGCGCTCGGTCAGTTCAGCCTGGCGCTTTTGCAGCACAGCGGACTGCCGGCGCTCCGACAGCCAAGCTTGCGACTGCGCCAAGCCCAGTTCAACCCGATCGACCAGCGCGTTGTCGGAAAAGGGTTTTTCACAGAAATCAAAGGCACCGCGCTTGACCGCATCCACGGCGGTCGGCACGTCCGCATGGCCACTGAGGAAGATCACCGCCATGGCCTGTTGCAGGTTTTGCTCGACGAGCCAGTCGAACAAGGCCAGCCCGCTCATTCCCGGCATGCGGACGTCGAGCAGCAGGCAGCTGGGCAGCTTGTGCGGCAAGCCCTGGGAGAGCCGGCGTTGAAACGCCTCGGCGCTGTCAAACACCTCGCTCGGCAAGCGGCGCGAGCGCAGCAGCCAGGCCAGCGCCTCGCGCACGCCGGCGTCATCATCCACCACAAAGACCTGTACATCTTGCATGCCTGCATGTTATGCGATTGCCGCAGCGGGCAGGGTGAACGCAAAGACCGTGCCCATCGGCTGATTGGCCCCAAACCTCAGGGTGCCGCCATGCTGCTCAACCACCGTGCGGCACAGGCTCAACCCCAGCCCCATGCCTTCGGCGCGCGTGGTGAAAAATGGTTGAAACAGCTGCTGCTGCACGGCCGGGGCAATTCCCACGCCAAGGTCGGCCAGCGAAAACTCCAGCCACTGGCGAAGCCCATCACCTTGGACGCGGTAAGCGCGGAGTAGCAGCAAGCGCTCCGTGATCTGTGGCTGGTCCATGGCCTGCATCGCATTGCGGGCCAGGTTGAGCAGCACCTGTTCCATCATGGTCCGATCACAGCGCACCAGCGGCACGCCGTCCTCTATCTGAACCTGCACCCGCACCGACAATTTGCGCGCCTGCAGATTGACCAGCGGCATGATGGCGTCGACCAGTTGCTCCGGCGCCAGTACCTCATGCTCCGGGTCCCGGCGGCGCACGAAGTCGCGCACGCTTTTGATCACCTTGCCGGCGCGCTCGGCCTGCGCGGCAATGCGTTGCATCGCCAGAGTCAAGTCAGCACCAAGTGGCGAGTCGCGCTGCGGTGCATCGTGCAGCAGATTCAATGAACCAGCAGCGTAGCCGGAGATGGCCGCCAGCGGTTGGTTGAGCTCATGGCTTAGCAGCGAAGCCATTTCACCCACGGTGGCCAAGCGCGCCGTGGCCTGCAGGCGTTCCTGACTGGTGCGCGACAGCTCTTCCACCCGCCGCTGCTCACTGATGTCAAGAAAGGCACTCATCCAGCCCGCCTGCAGGCCCTGTGCATCGATCAGGGGGGCTTCGATGATCAACACCGGGAAACGGGTGCCGTCCTGGTGCATGAAGACGGACTCAAAACCGTCGCGCGGCGGCAGATTTCCGGCCAGCCGGATCGCCTGGCGTTGCTGGTATTCGTCAATGGATTCAGGCGGCCAATAGGGGGCTGGCAGGCTATGGCCGATCAACTCATCGGCGCGAAAGCCCACCATCTGGCAAAAAGCGGGGTTGACGTAGGTGGTCAGACCTTGCATGTCACGCGCGCGCAAGCCAGTCACCAGCGAGTCCTCCATGGCTTTGCGAAAGGCCAGCGCCTCGGCCAGATCGCGTTCCACCCTGAGCCGACGCCGCGTGTCCTTGCCCAGCAATGCCAAGACCAGCATCAGTGCCACGGACATGGCAATCACCAGCGCGGTCAGGACATTGGGGAAGAGCTCAGGCGTGCTGCGCCACTGGTCCATGCGCAGCACCAGATTGGCGCCCGGCAGATCAATCAACTGCTGCGCGGTGAAGACGCGGCTGCCGCTGCGGGCCGGCCCGCGCGTCACCAACCGCGTGCCGTCCCCCTCGGTGAACGACACCTGGCCATTGGGCCGGGTCTTGCGCTCCAGCAGGTTGTCCAACACCTGCTGCAAGGCGAATGTCACCACCAGGTAGCCCGCCGACTGGCCACTGTTGCTTAGTGGTAGGCATAGCTCCATCACATCCACGCCCAGGCCATCCCGCAGCGGCAGGAAATAACTGGTGCCATAGGCCGGCCCACTGAGTCGGCGCGCATTGCCGCAGGCCTGCGCCACCTCCGACGCCACACTGCTGCGACCCAGGCGTTGAAATACAGAGGAGCGAAATGGCGTGTCAACATGGCTCAGCACGCTCAGGTCGTCGGTGCGCCACTCGATGCGCACAAACTCGCGCTGCTCACGCAACAGCGACGCCGCATCAATGTTCCAGGAGTTGGGGGTGGGGTCGTTCACCTGCAGCGCCTGCACACTCTGGACATGCCGCAGAAAGGTCGCGCGCAAATCACCAACCGAGGCGTTCACATCACGCTCCAGACGCTCCTGGAACTGGCTATCCTCATAACGCCCGGCCAGCCAGATCAGGGTCGCCAGCAGGGCCGCCACCAGCGCCACCAATACGGTCCACAGGTTGCGACGGCGCGCTACGACGGCGCGCAACACCCGGGCCGAAGGGCCGGTCACAGCACGCGATCGCTCAGCGCCGGCAACTGCGCCCGGCAGGCGCTCAGCCGGTCAAAGTCGAGCTCGGCGCACACCACGCCGGCACCCTCGGCCCGCTCGGCCAAAAGACCGCCCCAGGGATCGACCAGCAGGCTGTGGCCCCAGGTTCGCCGCCCATTCTCATGCAGGCCGCCCTGTGCCGAAGCCGCTACGAAGGCCAGATTTTCAATCGCCCGCGCGCGCAACAGAATGTCCCAGTGCGCCTGCCCGGTGCTGTAAGTAAAGGCGCTGGGCACCAACAGCAGGTGCGCACCCTGCGCGGCATAGGCGCGGTAGAGTTCAGGAAAACGCAGGTCGTAGCAAATGCTCAAGCCCACCCGCCAGAGGTGGCCGTCGCGCGAAGGCAACTCAAAGCTGGCCGGCTCAACACCGGCACGCAGCACGGCCGATTCGTCATACCGTTCGCGGCCGTTGTCAAAACGGAACAAATGGATCTTGTCGTAGCGGCAAACACGCTCGCCGGTTGGCGAATACACCAGCGTGCTGTTGTAGACCCGATCGGCTGGCGTTACCACCTGGCCTGCCGGAGCCAGCGCCAGGGGCAGCGTGCCACCCACGATCCACAGCCCCAGCGCCCGCGCACTGGCGGCCAAAAATTGCTGGATCGGCCCCTCGCCCAAGGGCTCCTGGACCGCCAGCTTGTCGGTGTCCTTGCGCCCCAACAGGCAAAAATACTCGGGCAGGACGGCGAGTTCAGCGCCTTCGGCGGCGGCCGCGCGTAGCAGGGCCTGGGCGCTGTCCAGATTGGACTGCACGCTGGTGCCTGACACCATTTGAATTGCGGCAACTTTCACTTGCTGACCTCGGTCTGGGGGGTTGGAATGGCGTCGGGCGGCGCACTCTTGCGCTCGACCCGTCGCACGATGGGGTCAGCCCAGCTGCCCTCGATCTGGAATGTCTGGGTCGCCGCCTCCATCAACGGGCGACGCAGGAACAGGTGCGCCAGAAAGGTGCCCAAGCCCACCGCCGGATTGATGACGGTGGCAATCAAGGAGGCCGTGCCGGCATTGAGCTCGGGCACGACCACCGCCCGGATGGTCTGCGTTTCCAGCGCCAGGTCGGCGCGACCCTCCATCATCACGGCCGCGTTAACGCCTTTCATCTGCAGGTTGTTGCTGCGGGCAATGCCCTGCTCAATCGCCACGTCGCCTCGCACGCTGTCAAAACTGAAGCCCTCGCTGAAGACATCCCGAAAATCCAGCGCCAGTCGGCGCGGCAGGGTCTGCAGGCTCAGCACGCCCAGCAGCTTGGCGATGCCGGGCTCAGCCTTCAGGAATTGCCCGGCTTCGACATCCACCAGAAAAGCCCCGCCAAGGGACGGGTAGTCGATGCTGATCGGGGAGCCAAGCCAGCTCACCTTCCCCTCCATCTTGCCGCGGCCGCGGCGCACCACGTCTTTCATACCAAGCCGTGCCAACAGCAGCCCGACGTCGGTCATGTCGAGCCGGAAATTCATCGAGGTGCGCCGACGTTCGGCCACGCCACGCACAGCGGGTGCCCCCGCTAGGCTGGCCCAGCTGCCGGTGGTGCTGAGCGTGGCTTCCGGCGTGATCAGGTTGAGCTTGTTGAGCCGCCATTCGCGCCCGACCCCATCCACCGCTCCGGCACCGCCGCCACGGTTGACGGCATCGACCTCCAGCCGACCCAGCCGTTTGCCGCGCAGCGTCAGCTCATCCACCACCACATCCAGCGCCGGAATACTGACGGGCTGCTCGCTCAGCAGGGCCTCGACGTCGGTCCCGCCACCGGGCACGATGACCAACCGGGCGAGTCGGGCGTAGACCCGACCCGCGCCATTGCCGGTGGGTTGCCGGTACTCGAGGTAGCCATTGAGTTCGCCGGCGTCCAGGTTGGCACGCCACAACAGACCGTCACGCGAACCGCCCAACACGATCTGGCTGAAGCGACGGCCGGCCACGGTCAGCTCACCGGCCCGCACTGCCAGGCTGGTGGGCAGGTAATCAGACACCGTTGGGCTGAGGGCGGTGGCGCCCGACGTGGCCCCGCCAGTGCCCACTGGCGGGCCAGCCCACTGCGAGAGGGTGGCAGACCACTCGTCGAGGTCCAGCACCGGCACATTGATGTTGGCCAGCACCCCTGCATCGGGCATGGGCGCCGCCTCTTGCGCCGACAAACCGACGCCAATACTGCCTTGCAATACACGTGGCTCGGCGCTACCCAAATCACGCACGTAGTCCACCGCCACCAGTCGGCCCAGCGTCAGCGTGACCTGGTCGCGAGGGCGCGTTGCGGCGCCCGAGCCTGCCAGCAGCAGAGACTCGAAACGCAGTGGCAGGACCGTCTCAGCACTTTTGCCCAAGGGCGCTGGCAGGCTCAGGCTTAGGCCCTGCAGATCACTGGTCACCAGCACATCGGACGGGCCAGCGCGCAGGCCCAGCACCGCGGTATAGGCGGTGCTGCCACTGGCCTGCCGCGCCAGCCGGGCCAGCAGGCCAAGCTCAGGCGCTTGACGCAAACCCTCGGCGGAGGCCGTGCCGTTGACGCGGATCACGGTGGTGGTGGCCAGGCGTCCTGACATCGGCACCGTGCCACCCTCAAGCCCGGCCTCGCCGCCAAATAGCCGGGCCTGTCCGGCGGCAATGGCAAAGCCACTCTCGCTGAAATTGACGCTGCCGCGAGCCCGTCCCAGCAGCGGGGTGTCGGGCGACAGCTGGATGTCATTGCCAGCCAGCACAACGCTGCCCTGCACCGCCGAGCGCGCCAGATTGGCCAAGGGCAGCGTCAGCTTGAACTGGTAGTCGGCTTCACCCGTGGCCACCGCGCGCGCCAGTGCGCGCCCGGTCATGGGCCCCAGCGGTGAGCCTTTGACCATGGCCAGCGCCTGCGTCAGCGGGCCCTGTGCCTGCGCGTTGACTGTGACCAGACCAAGCGGCCCCAGGTCCGACAGCAACGCGTCTGCCCGAAGGATTTGCAGCCCGGGCGAGCCCGCCAGCTGGGCCCGCACCCCACGCAATTGCAACTGGTTGCGGTCAATCAGCAACTCACCGCTGAGCTGCGTCAGCGCCGGCCAGGGCAGGGCCTCTGGGGACTGCAGCGCACGCGGCACATAACGGTAGCTGGCGTCGCGGACGTCGGCACTGATCTGGAACAGGCCCTGCTTCGCGTCCAAAAATGGGAACTGCTGCAGGTTGCCCTTGACGCGAACCTTGACCGCGCTGGCGGTACCGGCTGTGATCGCGTCGCGCAGGTAGTCCCGCACCGACTGTGGCAAGCTGAGCGGCAGGTAACGGTGCACCCGGGCGCCGTCGGCGCGGCTGAGTGTGGCCTGCAGGTCCAGCTGACCCGGCCAGCGCGATCGTGCCGGCGCCAAACCCGGCTCACCGGTCTCCCATTTGATCTGCGCCTCGCCTTGCGCATCGGCATTGCTGAACGTCAGGTTAGGCAGCTGGACTGCCAGCCTTTCACCTTCCTGCTGCCAACGAACATCCGTCGACAACTGTTGCAGCGGCAAGCGGGACTCGGACCACAGACCCGGCAGCTCCAGGGCGCCGTTGTCCAGCCGCACACTGGCTTTGCCGCCCACCTGATTGAAGTCGAACGCCACGCTGGCACCCTGAACCCCGGGCAGGGTCGCAGCCGCGAGCTCTAGCTGGCTCACCTGGCCCTTGGCGCTGTAGCTGCGCAAGGCGCCCAACTCGCCCTGCCAGTCCAGCTGCAGTGGTCGCACCAGCCCCTTGGGGGCATGGGCTAGCAGGGCTGCGCGCAGCTCAGCGTTGAGCGGCAGCCGGTTCGCCATGTGCGTCAGTGCCGCCAGATCCAGCTGGTCGGCCTTGAATTCACCGCGCGCCGCCTGCTTGCCCTGGGCCGCCTGATGCTGGAAACTGATGTCTGATGCCGGCCAATGCAGGCCGTCCTGGGTGTCAAAGCTCAAGGCCTGGGCCGCCAGAGCCAGCCCACCGGCCAGGGGCCGCCCGGTCAAGCGGCTTTGCACGGCGCGCAGTGCCAGCGGCTGCAAACCAGCGCCCAAGCCGACCTGAACCTGGATGAGCGCCAGGTCGGCGACCGCACCCTGCCACTGGCCCTGCACCACATCGGCCCAGGCGCGTACGGTGCCGGTGCCCTGCTGCAGATCGATCCCGAGGGTGACATACCGACGCAGCTCAGACAGGTCAACCCGCTCAAAGGCGCTGTAAATCTGGCCGTCCCAAGTCCACCAGCGTCCGCCTTGCACCGACAACAAGGGCTGCAAAAAACGTCCGGTCACGCTGAAGCGCTCGCCCCAGGCGGGCGGTGGCGTGGCGTCCAAGCGCAGCTCGTGGCGGCGACCGACATTGCGCACCACCAGCTGCACCTGACGCAAAGACAGGGTTGGCGCCGCACGCAGCTCATCGGTCCAGTCGATGCTGCCGCCCTGAACCACCCACTCGCGTTGTGAAAAAAACCAGTCGGTCAATGCTTGTCCAGATGCACTGGCGCTGGAGACCTCCAGCCCGGCCACGTGAAGCTTGCCACTGGGATCACGCCGCACCTGCAATTTCGGCTGCTCCACCACCAGCTGATCAAAGCCGCGGTTCCAGATTGAGCGCGGTGACAGTGCCACCAGCACCCGGCTCAGCGTCAGGGCCGGTCGGCCTTGGCCATCAAGCAGCTGAACATCGCGCAACTCAAACGATGGCACCAGGCCATTCGAATGGGCCGCGATGGCACCAATGCGTAGCTCAATTCCGAGCAGGCCGGTCCCCCTCGCTTCCAGCAGCGGACGAAACTCGCCAATTCGCGGCACAATGACCCAATGCAGCGTGCCCCAAGCCAGCAGAAACAGCAGCCAGGCGCCCAGCAACAACCACAAGGAGCCA
>CAJAXU010000178.1 GCA_903948045.1 uncultured beta proteobacterium
CGGCGGTTCGCCTGACGCACATTCCCACCGGCATCGTGGTGCAGTGCCAGGACGGCCGCAGCCAGCACAGCAACCGCGATGTCGCCTGGAAGCGCCTGCGCAGCCGGCTGTACGACTTCGAGATGCGCAAACGCATGGAAGAGCAACAGAAGCTTGAAGACACCAAGACCGACGTCGGCTGGGGCCACCAGATCCGTTCTTACGTGCTGGACCAAAGCCGAATCAAGGACCTGCGCACCAACTACGAGACCTCGGCCACCCAAAAGGTGCTGGACGGCGACCTCGACCCCTTCATCCAGGCTTCGCTCAAGCAAGGCGTGTGATGAGCAGCTGGCAAGCCCCGACAGCCCCGGTGCAGGCGCTGATTTTCGACATGGACGGCACCATGATCGACTCCATGGGCCACCACAAGCAGAGCTGGGTGGCCTTTGCGGCGCACCACGGGCTCGACATCGAGGTGGACGAGCTGATGCGCCGAACCACCGGACGCACCGTGACTGAGTGCATGAACGAGCTGTTCCAGACCGTGCTGGCGCCCGAGCGCAACCGTGAACTCGCCCAGCACAAGGAGGCGCTGTACCGCGAGGCCTTTGGCCCGGTGTTCCGCGAGGTGGCTGGTTTTACCGAATTTGCCGGCCGCGCCCGGGCGCTTGGCCTCAAGGTGGGTGTGGGCACCGCCGGCGACCGGCACAACATTGCCTTTGCCTTTGGGCATCTGCAACTGCCGCAAGCACCGCACGCGGTGGTAGGCGGCGACGAAGGGCTGCCCGGCAAACCTGAGCCCGCTATATTTTTAGAAGCAGCCCAGCGAATGGCCATAAGGCCGGAGGCCTGTATTGTGTTTGAAGACGCGCCCTTTGGCATCGAGGCTGCGCGCCGCGCCGGCATGCGCGCCGTGGCCCTGTGTACCTCACACCGGGCCGATGAGCTGACCGGGCCGCATGTGCTGGCCAGCGTGAACAATTACTTTGACCTGATGAATTCAGGCTTTTTGGAGACTCTGCATGTTGCAATTTCGTGATGGCACCAGCCCCGCAACGGTGATTCGCCGCGCCGACTACACCGCCCCAGCCTACTGGGTCGACACGGTCCACCTGAGTTTTGATCTAGACCCGGCCAAGACCCGGGTGCTGAACAAAATGACACTGCGCCGCAACCCGGACGTGCCGGCGCAAGCCCTCAAGCTCGATGGTGAAGAGCTGAATTTGGCCCGTGTGCTGGTCAATGGCCAGGGCACCGCCTTCAAGATCGAGGACCAGCAACTGGTGCTAGACGGCCTGCCCACTGAGGGCAGCTTTGAGCTGGAAATCTTCACCACCTGCGCGCCGGCCAAAAACACCGAGCTGATGGGGCTGTACGTGAGCAATGGCTCATTCTTTACCCAGTGCGAGGCCCAGGGCTTTCGGCGCATCACCTACTTTTTGGACCGCCCCGACGTGATGGCCAGCTACACCGTGACACTGCGCGCCGACCGGCAAAAATACCCGGTGCTGCTGTCCAACGGCAACTTGATGGCGCAGGGCCCGCTGGAGGGCGTGGGCAATGAGGGCCGACACTTTGCCACCTGGGTCGACCCGCACAAAAAACCCTGCTACCTGTTTGCGCTGGTGGCGGGCCAGCTGGTGTGCCGTGAGCAGCGCATCTTGTCGCGCGCTGGCCGTGAGCACCTGCTGCA
>CAJAXU010000179.1 GCA_903948045.1 uncultured beta proteobacterium
AAACTGACCCTGCGTGAACAAAGGATTTAGCTCTGTCGAAAGGGCTGAGTCGCCCAAACGGCACCATGACCCATGCCACCCCAAAAAGCGTGGTTCCTGGGCATGCACTAGTGGCCAGCGACTACAGTGCTATGTTTCCACCGAACAGCAAGACTCCCCCACCTCCGGGACCCGTTGTGTATTGACGTGGCCGTTACAACAGTCACCGACATGTCCACCTGGTTGGTCGTTAGGGATTAGGGTGGTCGGTCTTTGATCAGAACTCTGCGTGCGCCAGCGCCGCGGCGGTACAGGGGGAGGGTAGGGCTTGGCCAGGAACTGTCAGTCAGTCAAGCCAATTGCGAGACCCCCACGGTAAGCCGCAACCGGTATTGCCTGACCGGATACGACCCCTACCGGTCGCTCACAGCCTTCTACATGGTGTAGCCCTTAGATTGCGCTTATCGGTAAGTCGCCAAATGGATGTTGGTTTCGGTGCTGCGGATGCCGCTGATCAGGCGGATGCGCTCCAGCACCTCGGACAGCTCTTTCATCGACGAGGCCTCGATTTCAGCCAGCAGGTCCCAACGGCCATTCGTGTCGTGAAGCGTCACCACGCCCGGCTCGCCCAACAAACTCGCAATCACTTGCCGGGTGGTGTTGCCCTCGACCAGCACGCCCATCCAGGCCTTGATGCGCTCGGGCTCGGCTTCGGGCCGCAGCTTGACGGTGTAGCCCACGATGACTTGGCTGTCTTCGAGCTTGCGCAGGCGGTTGTTCACGGTGCCACGCGAGACGCACAGCTTGTGTGCCAGGTCGGCGATGTTTAGGCGGGCGTTTTGCCGAAGCAGGCCAATCAAGCCTTGGTCGATATCATCCATGTATCAAATTGTCTGTCAAAGATGCCATTATGGCAATAAATATACTAAAACAGTATATTTTTGGCGATTTACATTGACAACCGAGTCTGGGAGACTGCAGGCATCCACAACCCGGTCTGAAAAACCAGAAACAGCCTGCACATGAACCGACTGAGCAAAGCCTTACCTAGCCCCCTGACAACAACCCCTTTGGCCACCCAGCCCCTTTACATCAGCGCACCTGATGCCGTGAACCTGGTGCGCCGCTTGGGCATTCAAAATTGCATCGCAGGCATGGCCCAGCACATCCGAGCCGAATTTTTGCGCTGGCCGGACTTTGACAAATCGGCCCGTGTGGCCAACCACTCCCAAGGCGGAGTGATCGAGTTGATGCCGATCTCGGACGACACGGTGTACAGCTTCAAATACGTCAACGGCCACCCCCAAAACACCGCCATCGGTTTGCCCACGGTGATGGCCTTTGGCGTGCTGGCTGATGTGGCCACAGGCTTGCCCACTTTGGTGAGCGAGCTGACGCTGACCACCGCCTTGCGCACCGCCGCCACCTCGGCGCTAGCCGCCCAAACCCTGGCCCGCCCGAACAGCCGCGTGATGGCGCTGATCGGCAACGGGGCGCAAAGCGAGTTCCAAGCCCTGGCCTTTCAGCACCTGCTGGGCATCGATACGCTGCGCCTGTTTGACACAGACCCGCTCGCTACAGCCAAGCTGGTAACCAATCTGAGCAACAGCGGCCTGAAGCTGCTGGTGTGCGCCACCACCGCCGAGGCCGTGCAGGGCGCTGACATCGTGACCACGGTGACCGCTGACAAGGCCTGCGCCACCATCGTGACGGCCGACATGTTGACGCCCGGCATGCACATCAACGCCGTGGGCGGCGACTGCCCCGGCAAGACCGAACTGGCCGCTGCCGTTTTGGACAGGGCCAAGGTGTTTGTGGAGTTCACACCGCAAACCCGCATCGAAGGCGACATCCAGCAAATGCCCGCGGACTTTGCTGTGACCGAATTGTGGGAAGTGCTCAGTGGCACCCGCACCGGCCGCGATCATGACGACCAAATCACGGTGTTTGATTCGGTGGGCTTTGCCCTGGAAGACTTTGCGGCACTGCGATTTATGCACACCGCAGCGCTGACACTGGGCCTGGGCGAGCGGCTGACTCTGATCCCGCACATGGTCGACCCGAAGAATTTGTTTGGCATTTTGCTGAACGGCGTCAGCTGCGCCGTGCCCCAAAAACTGCAGCGGTGCGCTGTCGTCAGCGCCTGACATCCTCACGCTAACCCGGTACGCCAGAAACTGCTTTCAGGCTTTGCCTCGTGCAGCAATTGCGTCGGTAAGGCACCGCGCCAGATAAGTTGCAGCAGGCGTGAGCGGCACTTCGGGTGGGGATAACAAGACCAGCTCAATGTCGGGCGGTCGCATGCTGCGCAGCGACAACTCCACCAAGCCATGCCCCTCGGGCTGGGCCAACAAAGGCGCGGGCATCACGCTCATGGCATCGGTTTGCCGAATCAAGGCCATGGCCGCCATGGCGTCGCAGCGCGTGACCTGTTGGGGTGGTGGCACGCCCGCCTGCGCAAACATGGCCAAAAGCCCCTCGTCCAGCCCTTGCGAAAATGGCCCCGGTATGACCCATTCCAACGCGGCGAGTTTGGCGGCGGTAGGTTGGCGAAGCACCGGATGGCCAGCACGCACCACCAGTTTTTGCTGGTCTTTTTCCAGATGGGTGCACTGAAACTCTTGCGGCGTCACATCGCCGCTGTCGGCCACGATGGCAAAGTCTACGGTGCCATCGCGTAAGCCCGGCAAAACACGGGCCACGAGACCTTCGATCAGGCGCAACTCAATGCGCGGGTAACGTTTGCGAAACCACACAAACGCCTCGCCCAAAACCGTGAGCATCAGGTAAGGCGTGAGCGCAACCCGCACTGTGCCCTCTTGATCGCCTTTGGCCTGCTGCAACTCGTCTAGCGCCAACGCCATTTGGCGCAGCACCAGCTGCGCGCGGGCGTGCAGACGCTGGCCCGCTTCGGTCAGCACGATGCCTCGTGATTTGCGAATCAGCAAGGCCACGCCCGTGTCTTCTTCCAGCTGGCGCAAAGATTTGGTCAGGGCCGCCTGCGTCAGGTGCAGTTCGCGGGCGGCTGCGCGGATGCTGCCGTGCTCGACCGCCGTCACCA
Organism: uncultured beta proteobacterium; assembly: GCA_903948045.1. Taxonomy (GTDB): domain Bacteria; phylum Pseudomonadota; class Gammaproteobacteria; order Burkholderiales; family Burkholderiaceae_C; genus Rhodoferax. Next base: position 3,041 of record CAJAXU010000179.1, read on the forward strand.
GGGCTTGGAGTTGGTGCAATTTCATACTGCAACAGTTTAAAGCAATGACAACCAAAAGTTGTCACGATAAAAATTGACAGTCTTTCGGTTGTCTCCATTCGGGTCTAGCATGGGACCATCTTTTTAACGATGAAGACTCCGATGAAACTGATCAAGACCCTGGTCCTGTTGCTGGGCATGGCCATAGGCGTTCAGGCGCCTTTACAAGCGCAAAGCTTTCCCAACAAGCCAGTGAGCCTGATGGTGCCCTACCCAGCAGGTGGCCTGTCGGACATCATCGCGCGCAAAATCACCGTGCCCCTGGCCGCAGAGCTCAAGCAGCCCGTCATCATCGAAAACCTGGGCGGTGCAGGCGGGGCCATCGCGGCTCAAAAAGTGATGAATGCGCCCGCTGACGGCTACTTCCTGTTCCAAGGCTCGCCCAACGAACTGATCCTCGCCCCCTTGGCGATGAAGGCCGTCAAGCACACGCCCGGAGACTTTCGCCTGATCCAGCGTATGGCCATGGCTCCTATGGCCATTGTGGCCAGCAAGAACTTCCCGGCCAACAATCCACAAGAGATGGTGGCCGAGATCGTCAAACGCGCCAAAGCGGGCAAACCCGTCAACTACGCCAGCGTGGGCATCGGCAGCTTCTACCATTTGCTGGGCGAAGAAATGGCCAAAAAGCTTGACGCTGAGATGCTGCATGTGCCCTACAAAGGCGGCGGCCCCATCTTGCAAGACCTGCTGGGCGGCCAGATCGATCTGTTCATCACGCCTTATGGCGCCCCCCATGTAGCAATGGCCAAAGAAGGTAAAACCAAATTCCTCGCGGCCCTTTCGCCCCAGCCGCAGCGCCTGATTCCGGAGGTGCCCTCGGTGGACCAAGCCAAAGAACTCAAAGGCTTTCACTACACGATCGGCAGCGGCTACTACGTGAAAAAAGGCACACCCGAGCCCATCGTCGAGGCCTTACACCGGGCGCTGACCAAGGTTATGTTCGATGCCGATTTCCGCAGCACCATGACCGCTATGGGGCAGGAAGTCGGTGAAGCCTTGCGCCTGGACCAGACCGATCAGGTCTATGCCGACGAAGTCAAGCTCTACCAAGGCATTGCCAAATCCATCAAGCTGGAAGCCCAATGAACGTGCTTCAGGCCCTGCAAACGCGCGCTGCCCCTTTTGTAGCGATGCGCCACGATTTGCACCGCCACCCCGAACTGGGCCTGCAGGAATTTCGCACCTCTCAGCTACTGGCCGAGCAGTTGCAAAGCTGGGGCTACAGCGTCACGCGGGGCCTGGCGACCACCGGGCTGGTGGCTCAGTTGCGGCGCGGCGGCGGCTGCAAACGCCTTGGCCTTCGGGCCGACATGGACGCACTGCCCATCCACGAAGTCAATGCGTTTGAGCACTGTAGCGTGAACGCGGGCGTGATGCATGCCTGCGGACACGACGGTCACACGGCCATGTTGATGGCGGCTGCGCAATACATCGCACAAGAGGTCGAATTCTCGGGCACGCTAAACTTGATTTTTCAGCCGGCCGAAGAGCACCCGGGGGGAGCGAAGATCATGATCGAAGAAGGTCTGTTCGAACGCTTTCCGTGTGATGCGGTTTTTGCCGCGCACAACATGCCCGGCGTGCCGGCGGGGCAGCTGGTGTTCATCGAAGGTCCGGCCATGGCCTCCAGCGACGATGTGACCATCACGCTGACGGGTGTGGGTGGGCACGGCGCCTTGCCGCACCGCGCACAAGACCCCATCGTGGCTGCTGCGGCCATCGTGATGACGCTGCAAACCATCGTCTCGCGCAATGTGGACCCGCAGCACACGGCGGTCATCACCGTGGGTTCTTTGGTTGCGGGCAAGGCCAACAACGTGATCCCCGCCAGCGCCCGCTTGGAGCTGAGCGTGCGATCGCTCGACCGCGAGGTGCGCGACCTGCTGCAAGCACGCATCACCACGCTGGTCACGGCGCAGGCCCAAAGCCTGGGCGTGCAGGCGCACATCGACTACAAGCGCGACTACCCGGTGCTGGTTAACACCTACGTCGAGACCGAGCTCGCCCGTCAGGTGGGCACCGAGCTGCTGGGGGCCGAACGCGTCACGCGCCAGGGCCAGCCACTCACCGGCAGCGAGGACTTTGCCTTCATGCTCGAACACTCCCCTGGCAGTTATTTCATGATCGGTAATGGCACGGGTGAGGGTGCAGGCGAAGGCCAGCCCGCGCACGCGTGCATGGTGCACAACCCGGGTTATGACTTCAACGACGATATCTTGCCCGTGGGCGCGGCCTTTTGGGCCTTGCTGACGCAGCGTTACCTGAAAGACTGAAACGATGAACACCGAACTCTGGCAACTGAGCGCCACCGAACTGGTCGCACGCATCGCCCGGCGCGACACCACCGCACGCGCCGCTACCGAGAGCGTGCTGGCGCGCATTGCCGTGGCCAATCCGCAGGTCAAAGCCCTGACCCGCGTCAACGCCGACCAAGCCCTGCAAGCGGCAGACGCCGCCGATGCAGCGCAAGCCCGAGGCGATGCACTGGGTGCGTTGCACGGCGTGCCCGTCACCATCAAGGTCAATATCGACGTGCAGGGCGAGGCCACCGATGAGGGTGTGCACGCCTTAAAAGACAACATCGTCAGCACCGACTCACCTTTGGTCCAGTCAATGCGTCAGGCGGGGGCCATCGTGGTGGGCCGCAACAACGCCCCAGCCTTTTCGCTGCGTTGGTTCACAGACAACGCCTTACATGGCCGCACGCTCAACCCCTTTGATGCACGCGTCACCCCCGGTGGCTCCAGCGGCGGCGCTGCTGCTGCCACCGCTCTGGGCATGTGCGCTATTGCGCACGGCAACGACTATGGTGGCTCGATCCGTTACCCGGCTTGGGCCTGCGGCGTGGTGGGCCTTCGCACCACCGTCGGCCGCGTGCCGTCTTACAAGGCCAGCGCTCCCAACCGCATCATCAGCAACCAACAAATGTCGGTGCAAGGCCCACTCACCCGCACCGTGGCCGATGCCCGTTTGGCGCTGCAGGTCATGGCGCAAGGCTCGCCGTTGGACCCGCAGTGGGTGCCCGCGCCGCTTGAGTTTGAAGATGCTCGCGAGCCCACCCGGGTTGCGGTGTTTCGCAGCTGGGCGCATTCGGCCGTTGACCCGAGCGTGAGCGCGGCCGTCGATCAGGCAGCACAATGGCTGCAGGCGGCAGGCTACACCGTCGAAGAAGTGGAACCACCACACTTTGCCGAGGTCTCGGCCATGCAGTTCCACATGGTCATGAACGACATGCGACGGGGCGGCGAGCCCTTCATGCGCGAGCATGGCGACGATGCTTTGCGCATGGCTTTAAGCCATTACATGGCCATCAACCCCGTGTGGGATCGCGACTCGTACTTGGAAGCGATGACCCGGCGCTTCAACATTGCCCGCGACTGGGCTGTGTTTTTTGAGCGTTATCCGGTGCTGCTGATGCCCAATTCGTGGGAGCGGCAGTTTCCCATCGACGACGACCAGCGTTCAGCCGAACGCACTGCACAAATTCTGCTGGCGCAAGCGCCTTTGCTGGGCACCGCCACGCTGGGTTTACCAGGCCTGTCGGTACCGACCGGGCTGGTCGATGGTTTGCCCGTGGGCGTGCAGATCGTCAGCACCAAGTTCCGCGAAGACCGCATGTTGGCGGTAGGCGAGGTGATCGAGCGAGCAGCAAAGTTTTCGGCACTGGGCCATTTGCTGAGGCGCTGATTCATTGCAATCTGTTTTTTCTGTTTTCATTCACAACATCCAAGGAGACATTCATGAACATTTCTTCTCTGCTTCGGCAACTGCTCGCTGGGCTTGTACTCGGTGTGGCGGCCCTGCAGGCCGGTGCCCAGATCTGGCCTGCCAAACCCATCACCATGATCGTGCCATGGCCGGCCGGTGGTCCATCAGATTTTGTAGCCCGCAAGTTGCAGCCCGAGTTGGCCAAAGCGCTGGGCCAACCGGTTGTGATCGACAACATCGGCGGAGCAGGCGGTGCTATCGGCATCCAGAAAAACGTGGGCGCGGCTGCCGATGGCTACACCCTGTCATTGGCCAGCCCGTTAGAGCTGATCGTGGCACCGCTGACGCTAGCGGCTGTCAAGTACAAGCCCGAGGACCTCAAGATCGTGGGTCAGATCGTCAAGGCTCCGTTGGTGTTGTTGGCACGCAAGGACCTGCCGGCCAACACACTCGATGAACTGATGGCATTGACCACCCGGCCGGGCACCAAGGCCTTGTCGGTGGGCAATGGTGGCAATGGAAGCCTGTTCCATTTGGTAGCTGAGAAATTTGGACAGCAGATTGGATCAAAGTTTGTGCACGTTCCCTACAGGGGTGCCACTCCTATGATGACTGATCTTATGGGTGGTCAAGTGGATTTGGCATTCACTGTCTTCGCTGGCAACATCCCCGCCATGATTGCGGACGGCAAGGTCAAAGTTCTCGGACTAACAACCCGTGCGCCCTTATCAAAGTACCCACAAATCGCAGCGATGGGAGCTCACCCCAGGCTGGTAGGCTTCGAATTCGATTCATGGGCTGGTATCGTAGTGCCGCGCAATACCCCTGATGGCATTGCCAATCAAATCAACAAGGCCGCATATGAAGCCCTGCAGAATCCCGAAATCCGTTCGGCTTTTGAGGCTACCGGAAACTTGATTGTCAACCCGACCTCAGTAGCGGACCTGGACCGCGTCTACCGCGATGAAATCGCCCGTTATCAGGCGATTGCACGGTCGATCAACTTCGAACCCCAGTGATCGCCCAGTCGTCTATTCCAACGACGACGGGTGGCTGCAGCGACGGTGGGCATCCTCTACGACGAAGGATGCGAAGGACGGTGTCTCCACTGACGCCGATCCCGAGATGGGCAGCAAGGCGACCAGCTGCTGCGCCACCCAGGGAATAGCCAATCTGGCACAAAGCCTCGGTGAGGCGATTCGTGCGGCGTTGCATCGGTAATGTCCCCAGTAGTGGTGTAAGTTATTGACCGAGCTGCAAGGCGCGAAGGGCGTAGCCCGAAGCGGCTTGCAGCTCGGTCGGGCCATCTGTTTTTGAGTGGTCATCGTGAGTCCGGATAAGGTTGAGGTGCGACCCACCAACCTGAACAAAGGAACTTCACAATGACCACCGCTACTATCGCACTTGCAGAGCTTGCTGAGAAGGGCTCCGACATCGACGTTTTGCGCCAAATGGTGCAATTCATGGCCCAACGCCTCATGGACATGGACGTCCAGAGCCGCTGCGGCGCCGACTACGACGAGAAGAACACCGAGCGGGTTAACAGCTGTCAAACGAACTAAAGTTGATACGTTTGTCCTAGTAAAGTTGTTTCTTTTGTTGCCTCACGCTGGTGCGATAGAAGAAAAGCCTTTTAAAACAATGACTTAACATTTAATTGAAGTAAAGTTGTTTTCTTCTGTGGGAAACAAGCCGAATT
>CAJAXU010000180.1 GCA_903948045.1 uncultured beta proteobacterium
GGTGGTGACGCCCAGGCCGTTGAGCAGCCGGTTGGAGTAATTGAAGTAGGCGCAAACCTGGTTCACCTCCAGGATTTCACCATCGTCACAGCCACTGGCCTTGAGCGCGTCAAAGTCGCTCTTCTCCATGTGCGCCACATCGGCAGTCAATTTTCTGGCATAGCGCAGCAGCTCCAGTTCTTTGCCAGAAAACGCCAGCTCCGGCTGCGCCGCCGACAGGGCATCCCAGACCAATTGGGCCCGCGCCGGGTCGTTCATGAGACGGCGCGCGTTGGCAAAGTGGTGGGTCAGGCTGTAATCGCAGCGGTTGGTCATGCTGACATAAGACGCCACCACTTCCAGAAACCAAAACGGCAGGGTGTTGTCCGGGTTGTGCAACACGCTGCGGTAGAGCACCAGGTGCCCCTCCATGCTGTGCGGGCGCAGGCTGTGCGCCCGCATCACGTTGTCCACCGTGCCGCTGGGCGTCAGCGCCAGCTGGTACATGTCTTTGAGTTTGCCGGTGGCTTCCTCCAGCGGAATCATTTTGATCCATGCGCTCATGGCTTGTCCTGGTTAATGGACCGACGGTCCTGGGGTTTACGGGAAAAAATACGTTCGACCATGGGCACGAAGGTCTGCAGTGGCTCACAGCGGTAGCTGGGGTCAGCTGCCGCCTGGTCATAGCGCGCCACAAATTCGGCCGTCCAGTCAAAGTGCGGATGGCCGCTCCAGCGCTCGCGCTCGTGCTGATTGACGCCCGGCATGTGGGGCGAGTGCAGGTTTTGAAACGTGGCGTGGTGGCGCAGCATCCAGTGGTTACGCTCCGACACGTAGGCGCCGAGCAGGGTGGCCGCAAAATCGCCATGCAGCAGCGGGCAGGCAATAAAGCCGACATCGTGCAGCAGGGCCACCACCACGTCCTCTTCCGGCAGGCCGTCGCGCAGCACCATGGTGGCCGACTGCAGACAATGCCGGTAGTTGTTGACCTGGTAGCCAAAACAGGGGTCATGCTCACCGGCGCTCAGCAGGCGCAGCGCCTGCGCGGCCTGATGACGCGCCAGGTAGGCACTGCGCTGCCCCTCCAGCATCACCCAGTCGTCATGCGACAGGTCTTCGAGTGCGATTTTGTCGAGGTAGTGCCAGGCCGGGTCGGCCAGGGGGCTGCGCTGGGTCACATCGTTCACGGTGTCTCCTCAAGAAGCCAACCAGGTCTGCGTGGCGGCGCGCCACAGCGCCAAGGCGCGCTCAACATCCGGATGCGCCGACGCCATCTGCAGCCATTCCCCGAGCACTGGCGGCAGGGTCAGCGGCTGACCGCAGACGGCGAGCACCTGGCTGGCCAAGGGCAAGGTCACCAGCGGCCCGCAGTCGGCCAGGCCGATGGTCGGCGTCAGCAAGAACGGCTGAGGCTGGACCCAGCTCGCCAGCTGCCGCAAGCGCGCGTCGATGTCGTCGCGCAGCGCCAACACGGTCTGCGGGTTGCGCTGCGCTGGCTTGACATGGGCAAACAGGGCCCGTACCCGGGGCTCCAGGTACAGGTCATGAAAGCGGCACAGAAACCGTGCTTGCGCCCGCAATTGCAGGTCCTGCGGCAGCATGGGAGGCGTCGGGTAGCGCTCTTCTAAGTATTCGTTGATCGCCTCTGATTCAGACAAGACCCAGTCGCCCTCCTGAATCGCCGGCAGGGTGCCCATGGGCACCAGTGCGCGGTACTCGGCCGAACGGTAGCCCTGCGCCGGGGCGCGTTCTTCAAAGTCGACGCCTTTCACGCACAACACCAGCCGCACCTTGGCGCTGTAACTGGAGAGCGCAGTGGCATGGAAGATCATGCTTCATGCCCTGCCAAGAATGCGGCATAGTCCCGTGTGGCCGCTTCGGCAGCGGCGACCACCAGTGCGGCGCCATGCTCAGCCAGGCCCAGGCCAGAGTGCGAGCCAACCCGGCCGTCAGGAAACTGCGCCCGGTGCGCGGCAGCGTGCGCATGGTTGTCACCGCCATGCCGTTTGATGAAGTCGGCGCTCAGCAGGGGCGGCGCCGGCAAACAATCTGGACCGCTAAATTGAGGCAGCATGTGCCGGGTGATCGCCAGCTCCGAGGGCGTGGCATGCATGCCCTCGGCCGCCCCATACAGGCGCTGCCGAATCTCATTGACCTCCGCAAAATCCCACCAGCTGCGCAGGCGGCACTGGATGGCTACACCCGCAAGCCGGCCCAGGCTCTGGTCGGCATACAGCTCCTGGAACGCACAGTGCGCCGGGGAGATGTTGCCGCCATGGCCGTTGAGAAAATAAAAGCGCTCAAAACCATGGCGCGCTAAAGACTGCACGTAGTCAATAATGACCTGAATCAGGGTCGTCGGGCGTAAGGAGACCGTGCCGGGAAACCCCAGGTTAAACTGGGCCTGGCTCAGTGTCAGGGTTGGGCCGACCAAGGCGCCACAGCGTTCTGCCATGGCATGCGCAATGGTCTCGGCTGTGATGCTGTCGGTGCCAATCAGGCCGGTCGGGCCATGCTGCTCGGTGGAGCCCGTGGGGATGACCACCCCCTTGGAGCGCTGCAGGTAGGCCTCCACATCAGGCCAGGTGGCGTGATGCAAGATCATGGCTCAATTGGCAGTAGAAAGCCTGCGTTCGAGCCGGCGAACCAGATAAGACACCACCAGAATCAGCAGCAGATATTCCACCACCAGCAGGGTGTAGATTTCAAGCGGCCGGTACTCGCTGACATTGAGCTCATTGGCGCGCCGGGTCAATTCCTGCAGGCCAATCACCGACACCAGCGACGACATTTTCAGCACGTAGACAAACTGGTTGCCGAGCGCCGGCAGAATAACTTTGATGGCCTGCGGCAACACCACCAAGCGCATCTGCTGGGCCCAGGACAAGCCCAGCGACTTGGCGGCTTCAATCTGCCCCTTGGGCACCGACTGGATGCCGGCGCGAAACACCTCAGCCTCAAACGCCGAGTCACTCAGCGCCAAGGACAGCACACCGGTGGCAAACACGCTCAGTTGCAGGCCGATGATGACTGGTAACCCGTAGAACACCCACAACAGCAGCACCAGCAAAGGCACTGAGCGAAATAGCTCCACATAGACCCGATTCACGCGGTTGAGGTACTTGCGCCGCGACAAACCAGCCATCGCTATCGCAGCACCCAACACCACCGACAGGCCGATGGCGCATAGAGACACCAACAGCGTGGCCCAGATGCCGCCAATCAGAAACTGCAGGTTGGAAACGCCCTTGTCCTGCAGCGGGTTGAAGATGTACCAACCCCAGTTATAACCACCACCGTCGCTCGCAGCGGCTGAGGAAGCCACCAGCGCTGCAGCCAGCGGCAACCACCACTTCGCCACTGTTATTTCTTCGCGACCAACCACTTGGCCTCGAGCCCGTCAAAAAAGCCCTCGGCGTCCTTCAAGGAAATCCAGTTGTTCACAAAGGTCACCCAAGCGTGATCGCCCTGGGGCATCGGGTAGGCAAACGGGCGCTTGTTGCGCATATCTGCACTTGAACCTACGACTTGCAGATCAGGGTAGGTCTTCATCAGGGTGGCAGCCTCGACGTTGCTGGTGACAGTCACTTGGGCGCGGCCAGCCAGCACCTCTTGGTAACCCGTAGCTGGCTTTTCCACCGCGCGCACCCTGGCTTTGGGGAAGTGGGCGCGCGCCTGTTGTTCAAACACCGTGCCCATCAGCACCGCCACGGTCACATTGGGGTTGTTGATGCTGTCCCATGTGGTCAATGCAGCCCCTGTCTTCTTGCTCACCATCGGCACGGTTCCAGCAAACAGGTAGGGATCCGAAAAAGCCACTGTCTTGGCACGTGCCATGCTCAGCGAGGCACCCGAAAAAATGTCAAAACGGTCCGACACGATGCCATTGACCAGCGTGGCCCACTCGGCCGGCACGTACTCAATCTTCACACCCATATCTGCA
>CAJAXU010000181.1 GCA_903948045.1 uncultured beta proteobacterium
ACCCTGCTGGTGGACGGCCGCGGCGTCAAGGTGCCCGGCCATGAGGACGGCTACTTTCTGGGCCCCTGCCTGTTTGACAACGTCAAACCCGGCATGGTGATTTACCAGGAAGAAATCTTTGGCCCGGTGCTGGGCATTGTGCGGGTGCAAACCCTGCAAGAGGCCATGGACCTGATCGACGCCCACGAGTACGGCAACGGCACCTGCATCTTCACCCGTGACGGTGAGGCCGCCCGCTATTTCTCAGACAACATCCTGGTTGGCATGGTGGGTGTTAACGTGCCGCTGCCAGTGCCGGTGGCTTACCACTCGTTCGGCGGCTGGAAACGCAGCCTGTTTGGCGACCTGCACGCCTACGGCCCCGACGCCGTGCGTTTCTACACCAAGCGCAAGACCATCACCCAGCGCTGGCCCTCGGCCGGCGTGCGCGAGGGCACGGTGTTCAGTTTCCCGAGTAACCGGTAAACAGCGACCTTACTTTCTGGCGGCCGCAAAAGCCGTTGCGGCAATCCTGACCATGCTCGGGTGCCAGATCCCGAGCTTCGGGATCTGGCCCAATGGCGCCCGGGGCGGGACGGAAAAATAGGCATCGTTAAACGGCTGTTCCAGCACATTTCGCAGGTCAAATTTCGTGTCGTAGCTTAAACCAGCCCCGGCGTAGGCGGCCGAATGCTCGACCTTGGAAATGCGGAACTCTCCGCCGTACAGCCGATCTGTCTTCTGGCTGGTGCCATAGGCAATGCTCACGACTACTTTGCCCTCATCGTCTTGCATGGTCGCAATGATGAGCCCTGGGCGCGGCTTAGGTTTGGGGTGGATGTTGTCCGGGAAGTGGCACCAGACGATGTCGCCTGCAGTAGGATCCGGCCACCAGTGCATCAGGCGCTTTCCATGTCAAAGAGGCTGCTACGGACGGTCGCACCACTGGCTTTGGGAGCGGTCTTCTTGAGCTGACTGAGTTGGACTTTGGTTAGTGCGCCATCGTCGGCCTCGTATTGGGGAAGGGTCTTTGTGGCCAACTCATGCAGCGCCAAATGAATCACCTGCGTTTCATCCACGCCCAGAACCTCAGCCAGCCGTTTGGTCGTAGTGCGGGTGACGCCCGTGGCACTGTCCAGAAGGCGGTAGCGGAAAGCGATTTGGGCGGCTGCTGTCTTCATGATCACCTCTGTGCAATTTAGATATCTTAAAGATATCGCAGTTGGGGCCAGCCGTCAACTCAAGCGAATCACTCAAGCGAGTCAAACCCGGCAAAGTCAGTAGGCCTTCACGTTGAAATCGATTACAATTATTGACTGGTAAGGGTCTGGCGATGCATATTCTTCACGTCGCATCCCCCAGGCTGGTTAGTCCAAGGAGCAATGCGTGTCCTCGTCCCGCCGCCAAGTCTATTCCCGTGCCGGCCTTGCCCGCCTACTTCAACCCGAGAGCATCGCCATCGTCGGGGCATCACCGACGGCATCATCTTTTGGTGCTCTGACAATGGCCAACCTTGACCAGTACGCTGGCCGTCTCCATCTGGTGAATTCGAAATACGCCAGCATCGGCGATCGCCCTTGTTATCCGTCGTTGGCGGACTTGCCCGAGTCGCCAGATTGTGTTGTCGTTGCGGTGGCACGAGAATCGGTTGAGCCCATCGTCCATGAGTGTGTCGCCAGGAAGGTCGGAGGAATCGTGATCTACGCCTCCGGCTATGCGGAGACGGGCAAATCCGACCGAATCGCGCAGCAGGCCCGCCTTACCGCAATTGCGCTAGCTTCTGGAATCCCGATCGTCGGCCCCAATGTGATGGGTCAGTTCAACTTTGCCCGTGGCACGTTGATGAGTTTCGTCGGTACCTTGCGCGCCCGCATGTTGCGCTCGCGCGGCATCGGGGTGGTTAGCCAGTCGGGTGCGTTGGGCGTGTCATTGTGTCAGGCGGCCGAAACCGGTGTATCGATCAGCCATCTGCTCCTGTCCGGGAACTCCTGTGACTTCGATGTTGCCGATGCCATCGCCTACCTGGCTGAGGATCCGTCCTGCCAGGCCATCGCTTGCGTATTTGAAGGCATGCCTGATCCGCTTCGGCTGCTCGAGGCCGGCGAGCGGGCCTCGGCATTCAACAAGCCTGTTGTAGTTTATAAAATCGGTACAGGAGAGATGGGGGCTGCTGCTGCCATTTCTCACACCGGATCTTTAGCCGGATCAACTGCGACTTATCGCGCCCTGTTCGCACGCGCTGGGATGGTCGTTGTGGACAACTTCGAAGACCTGATCGAGACCACCGCTTTCTTCGCCAAACTGCCTGAGCTGAAGGCCAAGGGGGTGGCCGTTTTGAGCGCCTCTGGCGGAGCAGGCATCATCGCCGCAGACAAGGCAGAGCTGTATGGCGTGCCGTTACCCCAGCCGAACGAGGAGGCGAGCAAGACCTTGGTTGCCACGATTCCAGAGTTTGGATCGCCGCGCAATCCCTGTGACGTGACCGCGCAGATCGTCTCGCGACCAGATATGACGCGGATCTGTGCCGACGCGCTGCTAGGCGACCCCGGCTTCGGCACGCTGGTCGTGAACCTGGGCACTGCCACCCAGAATCAAGCAGCGGCGATTGCCTTGTACAGCGGGCTTGCCCATCAGCATGGCAAGATGGTTTGCATGACGTGGAGCACCCAGTGGAGCGACGGACCAGGCAGCCGAGAGGCCGCCTTGGACCCGAATGTCGCTTTATTCCGCTCTCACAACCGATGTTTCGCTGCCCTCGCCGCCTGGCATTGGCGCGAGGATTACCGCCGGGACCGGCCGGGCCAACGGTTTCGCCTGTCGCCATTGGATGCCAGGGAGCGCGCCGCAGCATTGATCCGGCAGTCACCCAATACGACCCTGACCGAGCGTGAAGCCAAAGCGGCGTTGGCGTTCTACGGCGTGCCAGTAACTGATGAACATGTGGTGCAAGACGCTGACGCGGCGGTCTTGGCAGCGTCAAGGCTGGGTTACCCGGTGGCGATGAAGGTCGAGTCTCCGGACATTGCGCACAAGACCGAAGCCGGCGTCATCCGCCTCGATCTACGCACCGAGGCGGATGTGCGCGAGGCCTATGAAGCCGTGATGGCCAATGCGCTCCAGACCGTGCGCCTGGAACGTATCAATGGCGTACTAATCCAGCCTATGGCCCCGAAAGGCATAGAGATCATGGTTGGCGGCCGCACCAACGCGCAGTTCGGCGCACAGGTCATCGTTGGCCTGGGCGGGGTTATGGTCGAGTTGATGAACGACACAGTGCTGGCACTGGCCCCTGTGACGCGCAGCGAAGCGGGCGGCATGCTTAGCCGCCTCAAAGGGCGCAAGGCGCTGGATGGTTTTCGCGGCATGGTGCCGGTGGATCAACATGCGCTAGCCGATGTCATCGCCCGGCTGTCGGAATTCGCCGAGGACCAGCGTGACCTGGTCAGCGAGTTTGACGTCAATCCCTTGATCTGTGGCGGCGCACGCGTGGTTGCCGTGGATGCACTGATAGTGCGGCACAGTTGAACGGGTCATCCAGAAGCACAGACAATGAGGAGCGAACGATGGCTGTACTGACCGAGGAGCAGCAAATGCTGCGCGAGGCGGCCCAGGACTGGGTGACACGAAGATCGCCCATCCGCGCCTTGCGCAACCTACGTGACCGGGGCGCCGAACTGGGCTACGAACCGGCGGTCTGGACTGAGATGGCTGCGATGGGCTGGGCCGGTACGATCGTTCCTGAAGAGTACGGCGGCTCGAACCTGGGATGCATGGATCTGGCTCTGGTGCTCGAAGAGCTCGGCCGAACGCTGACGGCCTCGCCGCTCATCGCATCCGGGCTTGCCGGCGCATCGGCGTTGGTGCTAGGCGGCAGTGCCGGGCAAAACCAGGCCTGGCTGCCGAGGGTGGCGGACGGGACGGCCATCGTCACGCTCGCTGTTGACGAGCAACGGCACCACAACCCGCAAAGGGTGGAGACTGAAGTCGTCGGCGGCAGATTATCAGGCGAGAAGGTCTTCGTGATCGAAGGCATGGCGGCCCACCTTTTCGTGGTTTCCGCCCGTTCCGCCGGCACGCTGGAGCTGTATCTCGTGCGTGCCGATGCAGAGGGGGTATCGCGACAGCGGCTCTCGTTGGCGGACAGCCGGGGCGCTGCAAACCTGACTTTCAAGGATGTCGTTGTGAGCGATGCCGACCGGCTATCGGGCGGCGCTGCGCTGTTGGACAAGGTCCTGGATCGGGGGCGCGCGGGCATTTGCGCCGAAATGCTGGGCTCCGCGTGCCAGGCGTTCGATATGACGCTGGACTACCTGAAAACCCGCGTGCAATTCGATCAGCCCATTGGCAGCTTCCAGGCATTGCAGCACCGGGCAGCCAAGATGTTCACG
>CAJAXU010000182.1 GCA_903948045.1 uncultured beta proteobacterium
CTCAAACCGGTGGTGGCGATCTACTCCACCTTCCTGCAGCGCGCCTACGACCAATTGATTCATGACGTGGCGATCCAGAACCTGCCAGTGGTGTTTGCGCTGGACCGTGCTGGCCTGGTGGGGGCCGACGGCGCGACCCACGCCGGTGTCTATGACATCCCGTTCCTGCGCTGTATTCCCACTGTCAGCGTGGCCTGCCCGGCCGACGAGAACGAGTGCCGGCAGCTGCTCAGCACGGCCTTTGCACAGGACCATCCGGTCGCGGTGCGCTACCCGCGCGGTGCGGGCGCAGGTGTGGTGGTCCAGCCAGGGCTGGAAGGTCTGCCATTTGGCAAGGGCGAGATTCGGCGGACTGGCGCCGGGGTGGCGATTCTGGCGTTTGGCAGCATGCTGTACCCGGCGTTGCAGGCCGCGCAAGCACTGAACGCCACGGTGGTCAACATGCGCTGGGCCAAGCCGCTTGATCTGGACTTGCTGCTGGAAGTCGCGCGCAACCATGAGGCCCTGGTGACGGTGGAAGAGGGCGCCGTCATGGGCGGCGCCGGCAGTGCCGTTGCCGAAGCGCTGCAAGCGGCCGGCCTCGTCAAGCCCTTGTTGCAGCTGGGTTTGCCCGACGAATTCATCGCCCACGGCGATCCGGCCCGCTTGTTGGCGATGATCGGCCTGGATGCACCCGGCATTCAGGCTTCGGTGTCCCAGCGTTTCGGCGCGCTGCTCAGCGCAGCCCAACCGGTGCTCAAGGTGGTGGCCTGACCGGTAGCGCAAGGGTTAACCCCCACCTTTTTGCATCGCGCGGATTCCTACAATTAGGGTTGACGCTGATCGGTCGGCACTGAGTCAGACCCAGCAGTTTCAGTTTCAATCAACATCTACAGGAGAGATTTCAATGGATCGTCGTTCCGTCATCAAACACGCCGGCATTGCTGGCGTGCTGGCCGCTGGCGCTGCGCCGGCAGCACATGCGCAGGCAGCCACCATCCGCTGGCGCCTGGCTTCGAGCTTTCCGAAGTCGCTGGACACCATTTTTGGTGCAGCTGACACCTTCGCCAAAAAGGTCAGCGAGATGAGTGGCGGCAAGTTCACGATCTCCACCCACGCCGCCGGCGAGCTGATGCCAGCTTTCGGCGTGGTCGACGGTGTGCAGAACGGCACTGTGGAATGCGCTCACACGGCCCCCTACTATTTCTTTGGCAAGGACGAAACCTTTGCGCTGGGCTGCGCCATTCCCTTCGGCCTGAACAGCCGCCAGATGACCGCCTGGATGTACGAGGGCAACGGCGGCAAGCTGATGCGCGAGTTCTACGCCAAGTACAACATCGTCAACTTCCCGGCTGGTAACACGGGCTGCCAGATGGGCGGCTGGTACCGCAAGGAAATCAAGAGCGCCAAGGACATCAAGGGCCTGAAGTTCCGCGTCGGCGGCTTTGCCGGCAAGGTCATCGAGCGCATGGGCGGTGTGCCACAGAACATCCCCGGCGGCGAGATTTACCAGGCGCTGGAAAAAGGCACCATCGACGCGGCCGAGTGGGTGGGCCCGTATGACGACCAGAAGCTGGGCTTCAACAAGGTTGCGCCGTTTTATTACTACCCCGGCTGGTGGGAGGGCGGCCCGCAGCTCGACGTGTTCATCAACAAAACAGCGTTTGAGGCGCTGTCGGCTGATAACAAGGCCATTGTCGAGTCGGCCGCCGCTTTTGCCCACGTGGAGATGCAGGCCAAATACGACGCCAGAAACCCAACCGCGCTCAAGCAGCTGGTGGGCAACAAGACCAAGGTCCTGCCCTTCCCCAAGGACGTGATGGATCTGGCCTTCAAGGAGTCGATGAAGCTGTACGCCGAGATCAGCACCAAGAACCCGCAGTGGAAAAAGGTCTATGACGACA
>CAJAXU010000183.1 GCA_903948045.1 uncultured beta proteobacterium
CCGAGCATGATCTTGCGCACGATGTGCGGGTCGGCCATGTGGGCGCGCGTCATGCCCACCATGTCGAGCTTGCCCGAGGCGATGGCAAAGCGCGCGGTGGTCACATCCTGAATTTTGGCGGCGTGGAAGATCGGAATGTCCACCTGGGCCCGGATGCTGCCGGCAAAGTCCAGGTGCGGTGCGCTGGCCATGCCCTGCACCGGGATCACGTCGGTCAGGCCCGCGTCGGTGTCAATGTGGCCGCGGATGATGTTCAAAAAATCCACCTGGCCGGACTGGGCGAGGTAGCGGGCAATGCCCAGGCCTTCTTCAGCGTTGAGGCCACCTGGCATGGCTTCGTCCGCCACGCCGCGCACGCCCAGAATGAAGTCGGGCCCGACCCGCGCCCGGATGGCCTTGACGACATCGAGCGTGAAGCGCACCCGGTTCTCCAATGGCCCGCCATACGGCCCCTCCAGCGTGTTGGTGGCGGGCGACCAGAACTGGTCCATCAGGTGGCCATAGGCTTCGAGTTCCAGCCCGTCCACGCCGGCGGCGTGCATGCGCTCGGCGGCATCGGCGTAGTCGCGGATGATGCGGCTGATGTCCCACTCTTCCATCTGTTTGGGGAAAGCACGGTGCGAGGCCTCGCGGTGGTGCGAGGGCGAGACCACCGGCAGCCAGTCGGCCTTGGACCAGCTGGTGCGCCGCCCCAGGTGGGTGAGCTGGATCATCACCGCCGCGCCGTGCTCGTGGCAGGCGTCGGTCAGGTCGCGCATCCAGGTCACCACCTCGTCCTTGTAGGCCAGGATGTTGTTGAACACCGGCGGGCTGTCGCGCGAGACGGCGGCCGAACCGGCCGTCATGGTCAGGGCAATGCCGGCTTTGGCGCGCTCCACATGGTAGGCGCGGTAGCGCGCCTTGGGCAGGCCGTCTTCGGCATAGGCCGGCTCGTGTGACGTGGTCATGATGCGGTTGCGCAGCCGGAGGTGCTTGAGCTGAAAGGGTTGCAGCAGGGGGTCGGTGTCAATGGCCATGCGGGGCTCCGTGTTCAGTACCACTGGTCGGGCATTGCGGCCTTCGTCCGCGCCACAAAGTCGCGGATCGACTCGTCCACCGCCTCGTCCAGCGGCGGCGCTACATACTCCGCCAGCGAGGCTTTCCAGCGTTTGTTGGCGCGGCTGGCGGCGTCTGTCTTGCCGGCTTCGTTCCAGGCCTCAAAGGGCGTGTTGTCGGAGATGCTGGAGTCGTAAAAGGCGGTGGTGTAGTTGGCCATCGTGTGCTCGCTGCCCAGGTAGTGGCCACCGGGCGTGACGCTTTGGAATGCGCCCATGGCCAAGCTGTTGTCGTCCACCACCACGCCGCCCAAGTAGCTGTGCAGGGCACCGCAAAAGTCGGCGTCCATCATGAACTTCTCGTAGCTCATGGACAGCAAGCCGTCCAGAAAGCCGGCCGCGTGCAGGATGAAGTTGGCGCCGCAGTGCACCGCCGACAGCATGGACATCACGCTCTCCTGCATGGCCTGGCCGTCGGGCAGTTTGGAGGTGGTAAATGAGCCGGCGCAGCGCAGCGGCAGCTTCAGCCGGCGCGCCAGCTGCCCCACCACCATAGAGCCGATGGCTGGCTCGGGCGTGCCAAATGTGGGCGAGCCTGAACGTAACGACATGCTGGAGAGAAAGTTGCCGTAAATCACCGGCGCGCCGGGGCGCTCCAGCTGCGTCATGGCGCAGCCGACCAGCGTTTCGGCGTGGGCCTGGGCAATGGCACCGGCATTGGTCACCGGCCCCATGGCCCCACCCAAAATAAAGGGCACGATCACCGCCGCCTGGTTGGCCCGGGCGTAGGCGCGCGCCGACTTGGTCATGGTGCCGTCCCACAGCAGCGGCGAGTTGACGTTCACGTTGCCCAGAATCACGCAGTGCTGGTCCACAAAGTCGGGCCCAAACAGCAGGCGGCTCATCTCAATGGAGTCTTCGGCCCGCTGCTCCGAGGTGATGGAGCCCATGTAGGCCTTGTCCGAATAGCGCATGTGGGCATAGACCATGTCCAGGTGCCGCTTGTTGACCGGTATGTCGGTGGGTTCGCAGACCGTGCCGCCGCTGTGGTGCAGCCAGGGGCAGTTGTAGGCCAGCTTGATGAAGTTCTGGAAGTCTTCCAGCGTGCCGTAGCGCCGGCCCCTGTCCAGGTCCATCACGAAGGGCGAGCCGTAGGCCGGCGAAAACACCACGTTGTTGCCGCCAATCTGCACTGAGCGGGCCGGGTTGCGGGCGTGCTGGGTAAACTCTTGCGGCGCGGTCTTGAGCACCTCTTGCAGGTGGCCGGGCTCGAAGCGCACCCGCATGCCATCCACCTTGGCGCCCGATTTTTTGAACAGGGCCAGCGCCTCGTCGTCGTCACGGATGTCGAGCCCCACCTCGGCCAGGATGCGGTCTGCCGTGGCCTCGATCTTGAGCAGGCTTTCTTCGCCCATGATGTCGTAGGTCGGAATCACCCGCTTGATGTAGGCGGGCCCGGTGGGCTTTGCATTGGGGTCGCGGCGTTCGCGCCCGCCAGTGCGGCGGCCGCGCTTGGTCTCAGTCTCACTCATTGTTTTTGTCTCCAACACCGCTTCAATGTGGCGGCATAGGCCAATAATAGGACCAAATGGTGCCGCTGCTCAGCAGTGGGGCAGTTTGCGGCTGCGGGCCTTAATCAGGCATGGGCATCGCCGGGCTTTGCCTCTGCTGCTGAAACTGCCAGCCCAGATGCCCCAGCAGCGCCAAAAACACCACAGCGCCGCCCAGCAGCGTGCGCGCGTTGGGCACCTCGCCATGCACCAGCCAGACCCACAGCGGCCCGAGCACTGGCTCGGCCACACCAATCAGTGCTGCCAGTGCGGCGGGCACC
>CAJAXU010000184.1 GCA_903948045.1 uncultured beta proteobacterium
GGTCTGACGCCGTCTGCTCGGAACCCACTTATGCCCATCATCAAGATCCTGCCGCACCCCGAATACTGTCCTCAGGGCGCTGAAATCAGCGCGCCAGCCGGTACTTCCATTTGCGAGGCCCTGCTCGACCACCAGATCACCATCGAGCACGCCTGCGACATGAGCTGTGCCTGCACCACCTGCCACGTCATCGTGCGTGAGGGCTACACCTCGCTCAACGAGGTGGACGAGAACGAAGAAGACCTGCTGGACCGCGCCTGGGGCCTGGAGCCTTATTCACGGCTGAGTTGCCAGGCCTTTCTGGCCCAGCAGGATGTGGTGGTAGAAATCCCCAAGTACTCCATCAACCACGCCAAAGTAGTTCACTGTGCAGGCCATCCCATGCGCCAAATTTTCTTGGATACCGAAACCACGGGTTTGTCACCTGACAACGGCGACCGGGTGATCGAACTTGCCTGCGTCGAGCTGTTCAACCGCAAGCCGACCGGCAACAACCGCCACTATTACGTTAACCCCGGGCGCGACAGCCACGAAGAGGCGCTGAAGGTGCACGGCATCACCAGCGAATTTCTGAAGGACAAGCCGGCGTTCGAACGGGTTGCGGACGATTTCTTGGCCTATGTGGCGGGTGCTGATGTGTTGATTCACAACGCGCCTTTTGACGTGGGTTTCTTGAACAAGGAACTGTCGCTGCTGGGTCGCCCGACCTTCGGCAGCCAGGTGGGCCAGGTGATCGACACCCTGGCCATGGCGAAAGAACTGTTCCCCGGCAAACGCAATTCGCTCGATGCGCTGTGCGATCGGCTCGAGGTCGACCGCTCCGGCCGCACCCTGCACGGTGCCCTGCTGGATGCCGAGCTGCTGGCAGATGTGTACATCAACATGACGCGCGGTCAGGATGCCTTGCTGATCGAGCCGACGACCAGCGAAGTCACTGGACCGGCCATGGACAGCGTCGATCTGCGCACTTTTGAGCTGGCGGTGCCGCTTGCCAGCGAGCAGGAGCTGGCAGCGCATGAGGACGTGCTCAAGCAGTTGGATAAGGCGAGTGGCGGCAAGACACTGTGGCGGCTGGCCGCTTGATGGCTTGTGGCATAATCCGGGTCTTTCCTGCAAGGGACGCAGGGCGGTTAGCTCAGGGGTAGAGCACAGCATTCACACTGCTGGGGTCGGAGGTTCGAAGCCTCCACCGCCCACCAGAATATGGTGAAAAAATGGGATTTGAGCGCAGGCTCAAGTCCTTTTTTTTCGCCTGGTGACGGCGCAGGCAAGGAGTGAACGCGGCATGGATCAGGTCGAGTGTGTGGTGATTGGCGCCGGCGTGGTTGGACTGGCTGTGGCGCGTGCCCTGGCCTTGGCCGGGCGCGAGGTGATGGTGCTGGAGGCCGCTTCCGCCATTGGCACCGGCATCAGTTCGCGCAACAGTGAAGTGATCCATGCTGGTTTGCATGGGTCTGCCGATTGGCTCAAGGTGCGTCTCTGCGTGCAGGGGCGTCATATGCTGTACGACTATTGCGAGGCGCGTGGCGTCGGCTACCGGCGTTGCGGCAAGCTGCTGGTGGCGACGAGTGAGGCGGAACTGCCGCAGTTGCAGGCGCTGGCGCAGCGCGCGGCCGCCAATGGCATTGATGACCTAGCGCTGCTGACATCGGCCCAGGCGCGTGCGCTGGAGCCCGAGTTGAAGTGCGTCGCCGCGCTGTCGTCACCTAGCAGCGGCATCGTTGACAGCCATGGCCTGATGCTGGCACTGCAAGGCGACCTAGAGAATGCAGGTGGCCTGGTGGTGTTGAACTCGCCCGTGACCGGCGCCGATTGCGCTGACAGCCGTATCGATTTGCGTACGGCCGATGGCACCCGTTTGCGGACCGGCTTGCTGGTGAACGCCGCCGGGCTGCAAGCCAGCGCGCTGGCGGCCACCTTGACCGGGTTGGCGCCCGATCAGGTGCCGCAGACCCGGTTTGCCAAGGGCAATTATTTTCTGCTGCAAGGCCGAGCGCCGTTTTCCCGACTCATCTACCCGATGCCGCAAGTCGGCGGTCTGGGCGTCCACCTGACCATCGATCTGGGTGGCCAGGCCCGCTTTGGCCCTGATGTGCAATGGGTGGAATCGGCCGACGACTGGTTGGTGGACCCCGCTCGCGGCGAGGTCTTTTATGACGCAGTGCGGCGCTACTGGCCCGGTTTGCCCGACCATGCGCTGCAGCCGGGCTATGCGGGCATCCGCCCAAAACTGCATGGCCCCGACGAATCTGCTTGTGATTTCTTGATCCAGGGCCCGGCCACACATGGTGTGCCCGGGCTGGTCAACCTGTTTGGCATCGAGTCGCCGGGCCTGACCAGTTCACTGGCCATTGCTGAGCACGTGCTGGCCTTGATTGCGGACTGAGATTGGCGCACTGCAGGACTGGTGCGACTGTGCACAAACCACTCAGCCAGAGCAGGTTGGTGGGGCGTTCGGCGCAGCGGCATCAAGGAGGAGCCCACAGGGCGGGGGACAGCCGCGGAGCCGAATGCCCCGCCAACCTGCGTCTCACAGGCTGCCGCCTATCGCTGGCGAGCCCTGATCAACTAAGTGAAGAGAATATGCGGAGTTTGCTATTAAAGATATAGCAAACTATTCAATATTGACGTGGCTTAGAGGCTGTTTTTGATCTGAAGTGCAGCTTGTCTGACCAACGCTGGGCCGTGGTAAATCAGACCGGTGTAGATTTGCACCACATCGGCGCCCGCCCGGATTTTGCTCACCGCGTCGGCGCCGCTCATGATGCCGCCCACGCCAATGATCGGAAAGGCCGGGCCGAGCGCGGCGCGTAACTGGGCGATGACCCGGTTGCTGGCCTGCAACACTGGCGCCCCCGACAGTCCACCGGCTTCGGTGGCATGCGCCAGCCCTTGTACTGCGTCGCGTGCCAGGGTGGTGTTGGTGGCGATCACGCCGTCCATACCGTGCCCTTGCAGCGCCGCCGCAATGGCCTGCACCTGCTCCACATCCAAATCAGGTGCGATTTTGACAAACAGCGGCGTGCGCTTGCCGTGCTGTTGCGCCAAGGCTTCGCGGCGCTGTGCCAGCGCGCCCAGCAGGCCATCCAGTGCCTCGTCGGTCTGCAGGGCGCGCAGGTTCTTGGTATTCGGGCTGGAGATGTTGATGGTGACGTAATCGGCAAAGGGGTAGACGCCCGATAACCCCAGCAGGTAATCGTCGGTGGCACGTTCGATCGGGGTCAGGGCATTTTTGCCGATGTTCAGCCCCAGCAGCATGGCCGGCCGCTGGCCAGCTGGCGCGCTGCGCTGGCGATGGTGCGCCGACTGCGTGACGTTGGCCACAAATGCCTCAAGGCCCTCGTTGTTGAAACCCAAGCGATTGATCAGCGCCTGAGCCTGTGGCAGGCGGAACATGCGCGGTTTGGGGTTGCCCGTCTGCGCCAGCGGCGTCACGGTGCCGACTTCGACAAACCCAAAACCCATCGCGCCTAGCGCGTCGATGCAGCGAGCGTTCTTGTCCAGCCCGGCCGCCAGGCCAACCCGATTCGGGAAATGCAGCCCGGCGAGCACGACCGGGTCATTCACCCGCTCAGCGCAATAGGCCCATTGCAAGGCTGTGCCCTGGGTCCGGCTCAGGGCTTGCAGCGTCAGGTCGTGGGCAGTTTCCGGGTCCAAGCCAAACAAAAAAGGGCGGGCTAGGGCGTAGGGGAGGAGCGGCATTGGATAATTCCACGGGTGTGAGTACAACAACTTCTTTGACCAGCCGATTCTCCCAGATGAAAAACCAAGCCCCCGTCGCCACCCTGTCTCAAGACCAACTCAAGACCCTGGTCGGCGTGGCCGCCCTGGCCTATGTGGTGCCAGGGGAGATCATTGGGGTGGGCACCGGCTCTACCGTCAACAAGTTCATTGAGGCCTTGGCCAGCATGCGTGATGACATCAAGGGGGCGGTGTCAAGTTCGCTGGCCAGTACCGAACGCCTGCAAGCCCTGGGCATTCCAGTGTTCGACTCCAATGAGGTGGACGAGCTGGCGGTCTACATCGACGGCGCCGACGAGATTGATGCCCGCGGTTACATGATCAAAGGCGGGGGTGCGGCCCTGACTCGCGAAAAAATTGTGGCGGCTCAGTCACGCCGCTTTGTCTGCATCGCCGACGAGTCCAAACTGGTACCCAGCCTGGGCCGCTACCCGCTGCCGGTGGAGGTGATTCCCATGGCGGCGCGGCGGATCAGCCAGCAGTTTGCCGAGCTAGGCGGACAGGCTCGGGTGCGGATGGTTGGCGGCCAGCCTCTGCTCACTGACAACGGTCAGATCCTGCTGGATGTGACCGGCCTGGACATTGTTGATCCACTGGCATTTGAGACGCTGGTCAGCCAATGGCCGGGCGTGGTCACCGTGGGTGTGTTTGCCCACCAGAAGGCGCAGGTTTGTTTGTTGGGCACCACCAGCGGCGTGCGGACGCTAGCCTTTGACGACGGCAGTCTTAAAACGTGATGCCCGCCGGGTTGGTGGTGTTGGCACCGGCGGGTGGGCGGGGCGCTGCGGGCCTGGGCGTTGGCGCCGGCGGTGCGACTGGCGCAGCATCGACGTTGGCGGCCGGGGCTTGCTCCGCTGCGGGTGCCGTGGCAGGCACCAGGTCTACCAGTGGTGTCGCAGCAGGCCATCGGTAAGTGCGTGGCAACTGAGACAGCTTGGGGTAGCCGGCTGCGTCCAAATACAACTGCCATTGGCCTTCTGTCCAACCCTTGATCTGCTGTGCACCGATGGTGAGCAGGGGCAGGGCGCTTTCGCCACTCAAGCGGAGCAAGGCCTCGGCATCTTCCGAGCTGCTGACAGTTTTCTCGGTAAACGGGATGCTGCGGCGAACCAGCAGGGCCCGCCCGGTGTCGCAGGGCGTGCAGTTGGCTGTGGTGAAAAGCGTGACCGGGTATTGGCGCGCTACGGTCCGTAAGTTCAGTGGTAAGGGGTTGGCCGCATCTGCGTTGGGTGCGCGACCGGCCTCGGTCACTTTGCCCGCACCCGCGGCAGCGGGGGGTTTGTCGGAGTAGGTGACTCGGCCATCAGGGCCGACGATGCGGTAGATCGGCTGCGCGGCCAGCGCACTGGCCAACAGCGCCGCCACGACGCCAGTGGCCCAACGGCCCATTCGCCCGGCGACCAACATGCGTTGCACCACGGCGCCCGCGGTCAGGTGGGTGTCGCCATACCCTGGTGTCGCAACAGGGCGTCGAGCTGTGGCTCACGGCCGCGAAACGCCTTGAACGACGCCATGGCGGGACGGCTGCCACCCATTTGCAGGATGCTCTCCAAGTAGCGCCGCCCGGTGTCTCGATTCGGCAGGCCGTCAGGGCCAGCCGTTTCTTCGAAAGCCGCATAGGCATCGGCGCTGAGCACCTCTGCCCACTTGTAACTGTAGTAGCCGGCTGCGTATCCGCCCGCAAAAATGTGGCTGAAGGTGTTGGCGGTGCGACTCCAGGCCGGCGGCTGTAACACCGCTACCTCGTTGCGGACCTGCTGCTGCAGTGGCAACAAATCCTGCGCCGGGTCATGCTCAGAATGCAGCAGCATGTCGAACAAAGAGAACTCAATCTGGCGCAGCGTCTGCATGCCGCTTTGGAAGTTCTTGGCGGCCAGCATTTTGTCAAACAGGGCGCGCGGCAGCGGCTCACCCGTGTCCACGTGCGCCGTCATGTGCCGCAGCACATCCCATTCCCAGCAAAAATTCTCCATGAACTGGCTGGGCAACTCCACCGCA
>CAJAXU010000185.1 GCA_903948045.1 uncultured beta proteobacterium
CAAGTCGGATCGGACCAAAAAATTTCTGAGCCAGATCCTGTCGCATTGACAGGGCTTCAGCCCAGCCAGAGAAAGCCCACCGTGCCGACCCTCAGCACCCTTCGCGCTGATATCGATCTGTCTGCCCCGGGCAAAGCCAGCGGCTTTGTGCGGATCCCGCACTCGGTGCAACGCTCGGCCTACGGCTGGATTCCAGTGCCGATCACCTGCATCCAAAACGGTGAAGGGCCCAGCGTCCTGATGATGGCTGGCAACCACGGCGATGAATGGGAAGGCCAGATCGGGCTCGGTAACCTGATCCGCAGCCTGGAGCCGTCGGACATCCAGGGCCGGTTGGTGATCTTGCCCTCGGTGAATTTCCCGGCCGCCATGGCTGGGCTGCGCACCTCCCCCATCGACCAGGGCAACCTCAACCGCGCCTTTCCGGGTGATCCGCAGGGCACGGTCACCGCGCAGTTGGCCTACTGGATTGAACATGTGCTCTTGCCAGGCTTTGACTACAGCTTTGATTTTCATTCCGGTGGCAGCTCACTGACCTACCTGCCCAGCACCCTGATTTATCGCGTGCCGGATGCTGACCAGATGCGCCGCGCGATCGCCCTGGTGCACGCTTTTGCCGCGCCCATCGGCTACGTCATCAAAGCGCCCAGCAGTGGGGGCCGCTCGTTTACCGCCGCTTCTTTGCGCCAGGGCGTGCTGTCGCTGGCCACCGAAGTGGGTGGTGGTAGCCTGGTCACACCATCGTCACTGGCCCTGATGGAGCGCGGCATGCGCCGGCTGCTGGTCGCCACCGGCCTGGTGAATGCGCCCTTGACGCCGCTGACCGAGACCACCCGCATGACGGAGGTGGGTGGCGACGACTACTATGTCTACGCCGACGATGAAGGCCTGTTCGAGCCGCTGGTCGAGGTTGGCGCTGAGGTCGTGCCGGGGCAGCCTGCGGCACGCATCCACTTCCATCGCACCCCCTGGCGTGAACCCCTGGTGTTGCCCTTCAAACGCGCGGGTATCGTGCTGTGCAAGCGGGTGCCGGCCCTGTGCGAACGTGGCGATTGCCTGTTCCAACTGGCCACCGACATCGCGATTTAAGATACTCCCATCATGACCTTTTTAAAAAACACCTGGTACGTTGCGGCCCTGTCGCCAGAAGTCGGACGCGAACCCAAAGCCATCCGGATCCTGGGCGAAGCTGTGGTGCTGTACCGCACCCAAGCCGGTGCCGCTGTGGCGCTGGAAGACGCCTGCCCGCACCGCAAGCTGCCCTTGTCCATGGGGCGCATCAAGGGCGACGCCATCGAGTGCGGCTACCACGGCCTCACTTTTGACTGTGCCGGCAAATGCATTGATGCCGCCACCCAGGCCCGCATCCCGCCCTTTGCCAAGGTGCGCAGCTACCCGGTGCAAGACAAATACGGCCTGCTCTGGATCTGGATGGGCGATGCGGCGTTGGCGGCCGCTCACCCCATTTTCGAAATGGCACACCACGGCCAGCCGGGGTGGAGCTTGACCAAAGGCGACCAATTGCTGGTGGACTGCCACTACCTGTGGCTGGTGGACAACCTGCTCGACCCATCGCACGTGGCCTGGGTGCACCGCACCTCGTTTGCCGGCGCCGGTACCGATGACACGCCCTTGCAGATCGCCGCCGATGCCAGCGGCGTGATTTGCAGCCGCTGGCTGCTGGATCAGCCGCCGCCGCCGTTTTACGCGCCGCTGGTGAAGTTTGCCGGCCATGCCGATCGGCTGCAGCATTACGAGGTGCGCTACCCTTCCCTGGCGATCAATATGGGCATATACACGCCTGCTGGCAAAGGGGGGGCCAGCATGGTGGACGGGCCAGAGACCTACCGCATGGTGTCTTACAACTTTTTGACCCCGATTGACGAGGACCACACCCGCTACTTCTGGCTGCAGCACCGCAACACCGACGCCCATGATGAGGCTCTGACCCAGCGCATCGCGGCCGGCGCCAAGGCTGCCTTTGAAGAAGACAAGGTGGTGCTCGAAGCCGTGCACCGCGGCATGAAAAACCGCTCCACCCAGACCACCGGCCTGCTGCTCGATGCCGCTGCCAACCGGTTCCGCGCCGGACTGACGGCGCTGATCGAGGCCGAGGCCCAGCCTCAGGTCGCGCCGGGCTCCTTGTAGTAACCGACCACATCGCCCTGGGTGGTGACGCCCAGGCCGTTGAGCAGCCGGTTGGAGTAATTGAAGTAGGCGCAAACCTGGTTCACCTCCAGGATTTCACCATCGTCACAGCCACTGGCCTTGAGCGCCTCAAAGTCGCTTTTCTCCATGTGCGCCACATCGGCGGTCAGCTTTCTGGCGTAGCGCAGCAGTTCCAGTTCTTTGCCCGAAAACGCCTGCTCAGGCTTGGCTGAGGACAGGGCATCCCAGACCAATTGCGCCCGCGCCGGGTCGTTCATGAGGCGGCGCGCGTTGGCAAAGTGGTGGGTCAGGCTGTAATCGCAGCGGTTGGTCATGCTGACATAAGACGCCACCAC
>CAJAXU010000186.1 GCA_903948045.1 uncultured beta proteobacterium
AGATCCGCGAGCGCGACGGCCACAAGATCATTTCCTACGGCACCAGCAGTTATGGCTACGACATCCGCTGCGCGCCCGAGTTCAAGGTGTTCACCAACATCCACAGCACCGTGGTCGACCCCAAGAATTTTGATGAAAAAAGCTTTGTCGATTTCCATGACGACGTCTGCATCATTCCGCCCAACAGCTTTGCGCTCGCCCGCACCATGGAGTACTTTCGCATCCCGCGCAATGTGCTCACCATCTGCCTGGGCAAGAGCACCTATGCCCGTTGCGGCATCATCGTCAACGTGACGCCCTTCGAGCCTGAGTGGGAAGGTTTTGTGACCCTGGAGTTCTCCAACACCACGCCGCTACCGGCCAAAATTTACGCCGGCGAGGGCTGCGCGCAGGTGCTGTTTTTTGAGAGCGACGAGGTCTGCGAGACCAGCTACAAGGACCGCGGCGGCAAGTACCAAGGTCAGCGCGGCGTGACCCTGCCAAAGGCGTAAATCAGGGCTTTGGGCCCCAATCAGCCCGATGGAGGATAATCAGGGTTTGCCCCGATCCCCCGGGCACAATCAGCTATCGGTTCGATAGCACCTGACCTTGGCTGTGAATGACCGATCTGACTTCTGATGTAACCCTTGACGGGGTCCCCGCTACGGCACCTGAACTGGCCGCCGAAACCCCCATCATGGCCTTTGCCCAATTGCAATTGGCCGCTCCACTGGCCCGCGCCGTGGCCGAGATGGGCTACACCTCCATGACCCCGATCCAGGCGCAGGCCATTCCCGTGGTGCTGCAGGGGCGTGATGTGATGGGGGCTGCGCAAACTGGCACCGGCAAGACGGCGGCTTTTGCCCTGCCGTTGCTGCAGCGCCTGCTTAAGCACGAAAACAGCTCTACCTCGCCCGCCCGCCACCCGGTGCGCGCCCTGGTGCTCCTGCCCACACGCGAACTGGCCGACCAAGTCGCCCAGGCCATTAAATCCTACGCCCAACACACCCAGCTGCGCAGCACGGTGGTGTTTGGCGGCATTGACATGAAGCCGCAGACCCTGGAGCTGAAAAAAGGCGTCGAGGTGCTGGTGGCCACCCCCGGCCGGTTGCTGGACCATATTGAAGCCAAGAACGCGGTGCTGGGCCAGGTGGAGTATGTGGTGCTCGATGAGGCTGACCGCATGCTCGACATCGGTTTTCTGCCCGATCTGCAGCGCATCCTGAGCTACCTGCCCAAGCAGCGCACCACCCTGCTGTTTTCGGCCACGTTCTCGCCCGAAATCAAGCGCCTGGCCAACAGTTACCTGCAGAGCCCGGTCACGATTGAGGTGGCCCGCTCTAACGCGACGGCCTCCACGGTGGAGCAGCATTTCTACAGCGTGGGTGACGATGACAAGCGCCACGCACTCCATCAGATCCTCAAGGCACGAAACCTCAAGCAGGCTTTTGTGTTCGTCAACAGCAAACTCGGCTGCGCCCGCTTGGCGCGCTCCCTAGAGCGTGAAGGCCTCAACACCACCGCCCTGCACGGCGACAAAAGTCAGGACGAACGGCTCAAGGCGCTGGATTCCTTCAAAAAAGGCGAGGTCGACTTGCTGGTGTGTACCGATGTGGCAGCACGCGGGCTGGACATCAAAGACGTGCCGGCCGTGTTTAACTTTGACATTCCCTTCAATGCCGAAGACTATGTGCACCGCATCGGCCGTACGGGCCGCGCCGGCGCTTCGGGCCTGGCGGTGAGCTTTGTCTCCAAGAGCGATGCCCGGCTGGTGGCCGACATCGAGAAGCTGATCAAGGTGAAGGTTGACCTCGAAGCGCTCGAGTTCGAAGAAGACCAGCCCGACATCCGCAAACAGGGCCGCATCAACGACGGTCGCCGCATGTACGCCGAAGGCGCGCATGAGGAACCGCGTCGCGGTGGCCACCGTGACGGTGGCCCGCGTGAGGCGCCGCAAGCCGCGCAGTACCCTCGGCAAGAGCGGGCCCCGCGTCCATCACCGGCAAGAGATCCGTTTTTTGACAAGCCCTATGAGCCGGCACCAACCACCAGCGAGGCCGCGCCCGCTTGGGAGGCCAGCCCGGCGCGACCCGGGTCACGCACAGTGTCGGCCAACATCAAACCCAAACGCCGGGTGGCGGCGCTTTTCAAGGCGGAATAGTCAAGGCACTAGTCCGCTCAGCCGTGTGGCTGTGCGGCCGGGCATTTGACCTGGATCAACTCTCGCGCCAGTGGCTCGGCTGCACCGCCCAAGACGCCGCCGCCAAGCCGCATCGCGCTCAGGCAGCCCCCCCACACACAACCGGTGTCGAGCGACAGCACGTCTTGGCGCTGCAGCGCACCCAGGGTAGACCAGTGACCAAAGGCCACCGTCATATCGGCCGTCTGCCGCCTTGGCACATCAAACCAGGGCAGGTAACCGGCGGGCGATGCCCCTGCACCTTCTTTGGTGGCAAATTCCATGCGATCCGATGCGCCGCAAAACCGCAGGCGCGTCAGGGCATTAACGATCATGCGCCAACGTGGCACGCCTTGCAGGCCCTCATGCCAGGCGGCCGGCTCGTCGCCATACA
This sequence comes from uncultured beta proteobacterium, assembly GCA_903948045.1. GTDB lineage: Bacteria > Pseudomonadota > Gammaproteobacteria > Burkholderiales > Burkholderiaceae_C > Rhodoferax. Next base: position 2,553 of record CAJAXU010000186.1, read on the forward strand.
GTTGCTGCAAAAAATAACCGGCAGTATCACTGCGCAGCACCTGCTCCACCTCGGCCGCCCGCGCCATGGTTTGGGCCAGGGTCCAGCTTGGCAGCACGCCGGCGTGCACCATCAGCACGGGGTGACCGTCAATGTGCTCCAGAATGGCCAGGCGTTGCCAGCGCAGCCAGTCCAGCATGGCGCTGCGGTCGGGCGCCTGCAGGATGTCGTTCACCGTGTCGCTGCGGTGTGGCGCCCGGGCGCCCTGCGCCAGGGCCAGCAGGTGCAGGTCGTGGTTGCCCAAGACGCATTGGGCGGCGGCGCCGTAGCCCATCAGCCGACGCAGCACGCTGGCCGAGGCCGGCCCGCGGTTGACCAGGTCGCCCAGCAGAAACAGCGTGTCCCGGCTGGGCGAGAAAGCCAGCTCCGCCAGCAAGCGCTGCAGCGGCTCATCACAGCCCTGAATATCACCGATCAAGTACATTGCCATGGTGTTCATTCTCGCGCCTGATCCATGGACGTCTTGCTGATTGTTTTTCTGACCCTGCTGAACGGTGTCTTTGCCATGTCTGAGCTGGCCCTGGCGGCCAGCCGAAAGGCGCGGCTCAATGCCATGGCAGAGGCGGGCGACAAGGGCGCGCAGGCGGCGCTCACCCTGCTGGGGAACCCGAACCAGTTTCTCTCCACGGTGCAGGTCGGCATCACCTCGATTGGCGTGCTCAACGGCATTGTTGGTGAGGCGGCCTTCAGTGATGGCGTGGCAGCCTGGCTGCATCAACTGGGCGCCAGTGACAAAGCAGCGGCAATCTCGGCCACGGCCATAGTGGTCACCTTGATCACCTTTGTGACCATCATCTTTGGCGAGCTGGTGCCCAAGCGCATCGGCCAGTTGTACCCGGAGCCAGTGGCGCGTTGGGTCTCGCGCCCCATGTTGTGGCTGGCCACTGCCGCCAAGCCCTTCGTCAAGTTACTGTCGGGCACCACGGCCGGGGTGCTCAAGCTGCTGCGCATCGACACCAACGCGGCGCGTGCCGTGACCGAGGAAGAAATTACCGCCAGCCTGGAGGAGGGCGTAGACGCCGGCGTGATCGAACAGCATGAACACCAGATGGTGCAAAACGTGTTTCAGCTAGACGATCGACCGCTGACCTCGCTGATGGTGCCACGCACCGACGTAGAGTGGCTGGACGCCGGGCAGACTGTTGGCGAGAGCCTGAGTATGGTTGGCAAGAAGGGCGCACATTCCTGGTACCCGGTGTGCCGTGGTTCGCTGGACGATGTGGTCGGTGTTATCAGCGTGGCCCGCTTGCTGGAACTCGGTGCCGACACACCGGGCGGTATCGGACCGCACGCCACACCGGCCACGTTTGTGCCGGAAACCCTCAGTGGCATGGAGCTGCTGGAACAGTTTCGCGCGCGTTCGGGCCGGTTTGTATTCGTTGTGGATGAGTACGGCGTGGTGCAGGGGCTGCTGACGCCCCTGGACTTGCTGGAGGCGATCACCGGCGAATTGCAGCCGGGCGCGCAGATCGACGCCTGGGCCACCCGGCGCGAGGATGGCAGCTGGCTGCTCGACGGGCTGATGCCTGTGGGCGAACTGAAGGTGCGCCTTGGTCTGGACGAACTACCCCAGGAAGACCGGGGCCGCTACAACACGGTGGCCGGCCTGCTGATGTCGGTATCGGGCCACCTGCCCACCACGGCCGAGCGCATCGAATGTGCCGGCTGGTTGTTCGAAGTGGTGGACCTTGATGGCAAACGCATCGACAAGGTGCTTGCAACGCCGTTGGGACTGCCGCACCCGAGCGACTAGGCTCGGCCAGTCAGCCGGTAGGTCAGCAGGCCTACCAGCTCATGCAGCAGCAGGTGCCACTTGCGCGCGCCCTCGGCGAGCGAGTACTCGGTCCAGGGCGTGGCACTGCCCGTGCGGAAATCGACCGGGTAGGGCGTGACGTTCCAGCCGGCTTTCTGAAAGCTGGCCATGGCGCGCGGCATGTGCCAGGCTGAGGTGAGCAGCAGCCAGGGCTGCTGGGGGTCCACGCCAGGCAGGCGGGCACTGAAAACAGCGTTTTCGTAAGTGGTGCGCGAGGCCGATTCCAGCAGCAGGCGCTCGGGCGCGATGCCCATGCGGGCAAAGAACCGGGCCGCCCGCTGGGCCTCCGTCAAGCTGCCGGTAAACAACTCGCCGTCGCCGCCGGTGAACAGCAGGCGCAGGCCAGGCGTTTGTTGCAGCAGGGGCAGGGCGGCGGTCATGCGCTCGGCGGCCTCGTTCAGCGCCGGCTGACTGTGGCCCTGCCAGACATAGGCTGGCTCCAGGGCGCCGCCCAGCACGACCACGCCCGCATAACCTGCCAGGGGCGCGCTGGCAGCCACTTCGGGATGGCGCGCTTCCAGCTGGCGGATCAGGGCATCGGGCAGGGGCTCCCAGCCCTGCAGTAGCAGCACCAGCAAAGCAGCCCAGCCCAGGCGCGCGCCCCAGCGGCGTCGCCAGTGCATGCCGAGCAGCGCGCCCAGCAGAAGCAGCGCGACCCAGGCCAGCGGCTGGGTGGCAAACTGCAGTAACTTGGCGGCGACGAACATGGTGCCGGCACTATAGCCGGGCAGCGGTGGCGCTGCTGGGATAGTTAGTGACGCATTGAAGCTTGTGGGCAGCAGCGGCACTCCTCAGAATGTTTCGGATGGCCGGGTGCGGCCGCGTCAAATAACAAAAGGAGACACCGTGATTGGTTCAGACATCGAAATCGCCCAGGCCGCCACGTTAAAACCCATCATCCAGATGGCCCAGGACCGGCTCGGCATCCCGCCCGAGGCGCTGGAGCCCTATGGCCACTACAAGGCCAAGATCGACCTGCAGTGGCTCAACAACAACCAAACGCCCAACGGCAAACTGGTGCTGGTGACCGCCATCAGCCCGACGCCGGCAGGCGAAGGCAAGACCACCACCACGGTGGGCCTGGGTGATGCGCTCAACCGCATCGGCAAGCGCACCGTGATCGCGCTGCGCGAACCCTCGCTCGGCCCGGTGTTCGGCATGAAGGGCGGCGCGGCGGGCGGCGGCTATGCCCAGGTGGTGCCGATGGAGGACATCAACCTGCACTTTACGGGTGACTTCAACGCCATTGCGCTGGCCCACAACCTGCTGGCCGCGCTGATGGACAACCACATCCACCACGGCAACGCACTCGGTTTTGACGTGCGGCGCATCGTCTGGCGCCGGGTGATGGACATGAACGACCGTGCCCTGCGCTCCACCGTGGTGTCGCTCGGCGGCCCGGGCAACGGCTTCCCGCGTGAGGACGGCTTCGACATCGTCGTCGCCTCCGAGGTGATGGCGATCTTCTGCCTGGCCACCTCGCGCCGAGACCTCAAAGAGCGCCTGGGCAACATCATCGTCGGTTACACGCGCGAGCAGACCCCCATTCGCGCCCGTGACCTCAAGGCCCAGGGCGCCATGGCGGCACTGCTGAAAGACGCGATCAAGCCGAACCTGGTGCAGACGCTGGAGAACAACCCGGCCATCATCCATGGCGGCCCGTTTGCCAACATCGCCCATGGCTGCAACACCGTGACCGCCACCCAGGCCGCGCTCAAGCTGGGAGAGTATGTGGTGACCGAGGCCGGCTTCGGCGCCGACCTGGGCGCCGAGAAGTTCATTGACATCAAGTGCCGCAAGTCTGGCTTGCGGCCCGATGTGGCGGTGGTGGTGGCGACGCTGCGTGCGCTCAAGCACCATGGCGGTGTGGATGCCAAAGACCTGAACACGCCCAACCTGGCTGCCCTGGAAAAAGGCATGGCCAATCTGGAGCGGCACGTGGACAACATCCGCAACCGCTACGGCCTGCCCTGCGTGGTGTCGATCAACCACTTCACCTCGGACACTGAGCCCGAACTCGACCTGCTGCGCCAAAAGATGGACCAGCAGGGCGTGCCGGTGGTAGTGGCGCGGCACTGGTCGCAAGGCTCGGCAGGTGCCGAAGACCTGGCGCGCATCGTGGTGCAGCTGGCCGAATCCGGTGCTGCCAAGATGCGCTATGTTTATGAAGACGCCGACACCCTGTGGGACAAAATGCAAGCCATCGCCACCCAGGTTTACGGTGCAGCCGGCATCTCGGCCGACTCTGCCGTGCGCGCCAAAATCGAGAAACTCCAGCAAGACGGTTACGGCCATTACCCGGTGTGTGTGGCCAAAACGCAGTACTCGTTCTCCACCGACCCCAAGCTGCGCGCGGCACCCTCGGGCCACACCGTGAATGTGCGCGAGGTCCGGCTGGCGGCCGGCGCCGAGTTTGTGGTGATGATCTGCGGCGACATTATGACCATGCCGGGCCTGCCCAAAGAGCCGGCCTCGATGCGCATTGACATCGACGACGACGGGAAGATTTCAGGGTTGTTCTGAGCATGGCGCCGTGTCCGCCTTGATATTTGGCTGAAATATCTTGTAGCGCGAAATAGACAGTCGTCAAGTGGGTTTATAGTGTCTTGGCTGAGGGCACGTGGGGGTCCCTGCGCGCGAATTGGCAGTAATTGGACCGGCATCCCATATATATGGGATGCCGCTGCATTGCATATCGCCGCATTGCTAGGGATACTGCTAGGCTGGGTGTATTGATATTTTTCGATTTTTAGGGACGTTAAACATGAATTTCAAAAAAAACACGAATTCTGGTGACAAGAAGCAAATCGCCTCCCCGAAAAAGGCGCTGCTTGAATCAAAACCCCCAGGCTTACGTCAAAAAAACGACACCTCAGTACTAAGCCCAACCGCCTTGATGGCATTAGGCCTGGCCGGCGTCGCCGTTGCGGCGGTGCCAGAAAAGTCAGGCAGCGTGTTGCCGGCCAACACCAATGCTGCTCCGCTGGTCGAGATACCCCCCAACGCTGACGTGGTGCTTGAGGCGCCAAGCGTCGCAGGCGCCAGTGAACTGCAGCAGCAGATGGCGGCGCTGGTTCAAACCATGCAAGCAGAGGTGGTTGCCGAGCAAACCAGTGCCCCGGCGCTAGCGGGCGCAGAGGAAGCCGCAGACCTCGTGGCCACTGAAGCGTCAGAACTGGTCGTTAACATCGATACTTCAGAAGCCGTCGCGGCCCCAGCCGCTGAGCCCGTGCTGCTGGCTCAGGCGGTGGTGCCGGCAGCTGCAGTGCCGCAAGCAGCGGCTGCGGCAGAGGTGTCCGCCACCGCGGCAGGTACTGCGGCTGGCGCTGGCGCGACCACGGCTGCTGCGGGCGCCGGCGCTGCCGTTGCTGCGATCAGCATCCCCGGCGCAATGTTGGTCGGCGTCGCCGGCCTGGCCCTTGCCGCTGGCAGCAGTGTGTCCAAAGACAGTGCCCCATCCACACCGCCCGACACCGCACCGCCCATTGCCCCAACCTTACTCCTCGCCACCGACACGGGCTTGTCAGCCACTGACGCCATCACCAAAGTCGGCACCGTCAACGTGACTGGCCTTGAAAGCGGCGCAAGCTGGCAGTACAGCACCAATGGTGGCGGCACCTGGGTCACTGGCAGCGGCAGTAGTTTTACCTTAACCGGCGACGGCGCCAAGTCGGTCATCGTGCGCCAGACCGATGCGGCGGGCAACGTCGGCAGCAACTCCACACCTCTTGCCTTCACGCTGGACAACACCCTCGCCACCCCCACGGTGGGCTTGGCCGGCGACACCGGCACCAACACCACCGACAAGCTCACCAGCAACGCGGCACTCTCCCTGAGTGAGAAAGCGGCTGACGTAACCCGCAGCTTCGCGGTCGATGGTGGCGCTGCCAGCGCCAACTACACCGCGCCCACCGCTGACGGCAGCCACACCGTGGTGGTGACCGATACCGATACAGCCGGGAATACCGCCTCGGCTAGCCTGACGTTCACGCTGGACAAAACCATCGCCACGCCCACGGTGGCCTTGTCCAACGACACCGGCAGCGACGCCACCGACAAGCTCACCAGCGATGCGGCACTCTCCCTTGGCGCTGCCGCCTCCGATGTGATCCGCAGCTTCACGGTCGACGGCGGCGCTGCCAGCGCCAACTACACCGCGCCCAGTGCTGACGGAAGCCACACCGTTGTGGTGACCGACACCGATACCGCCGGCAACACCACCTCGGCCAGCCTGACCTTCACGCTGGATACGACAGCGCCTGCGATTGCCAGCATGACTGCAAAGAAATACACGCCCACCATCGACTTGGTCTTCGACGGACCGCTGGACGGTGCCAACCTGCCGATAGCAGGCGCGTTCGTGGTGACACAGGGTGAGACAACGCTTTCGATCAACTCTGTAGCACTGACCCCCGACGGAAGCGGCATACGCCTCACCCTCGGCAGCAACTTGGTCCCGGCCATGGTTAATGTTGCCTACGCCGACCCATCCGCCGTCAATGACGCGAATTCCATCCAAGACTCCGCAGGCAATGATGCTCTCGGGTTCACCAGTGGCATCCTCGCCGACGGCTACGTTCGGGGCGCATCAGTCTACATCGACACCAATAACAACGGCAAGGCCGATCCTGGAGTCGACTACCTGGTCGGCACCACTGACGCGAGCGGCAACTTCTTCATCCCCGCCAGCGCACCGTCGGGCAGCATCATCGCTGTTGGCGGCGTCAACATCGACACCGGTGTTGCCAACACAGTTGCGCTGAAGGCGCCGGAGGGTTCCAGCACTATCAACCCGCTGACCACCATGGTGCAGGCGGTGGTTGAGCAGCAGGTAGCCAGTGGGGGTGCCCTCACTGCGGAACTGATCAACGCAGCCGCAAGCAGCGTCGCGCAATCATTGGGGCTGACAGACTTGCCTGCGGGCGCGTCTCTGACAAGTTATGACCCGATCTCGTCGGGCAACGTGCAACTGCAAAAGGCTGCGGCCCAAGTCGCGACCATGGTGGCCTTGGCATCGAACGGCAACAGCGCTGACGCGGACACGGTCATTGCCAACCTGGCGGGTCAGTTGCAGTCTGCCAACAATACCGGGTCCGTCCTGGACCTTGCCGACGCAAGTACCGTGTCAAAGGCGCTGGATGGAATCGTCGTCTCGGATTCTGTGCAGAGCGCGATTGCAGATGCCTCATCGGCCATTGGCAGTTCAACCAGTTTAGCCGACATTTCCACCGCCCAAAGCCAGGCCTTGGACAAAACACCGCCGGCTGCGCCATCGGCCACCGCCGCGACAGTCACCAACAACACAACTCCGACGACTGTGCGGGTGGCTTTCAACACCACTCTCACCGACGGTTCGGCAGCGGTAGCGGGCGACGTGATCAGCATCGCCGAGGGTGGCCTGAGCCTGGGCGTTGCAACCTTGACTGCCACCGATATCGCAGCGGGTTTCAAGAATGTCGACTTATCAGCTGCCCTGGCGGAAGGCAGCCACAGCTTGGTCGTCACACTGACCGACCAGGGTGGCAATGCCAGCGCACCCTCGGCCCCCTTATCCATCACTGTTGACACCACAGAACCCACTTCGCCAAGCTTGGCTCTGGCTAACGATTCTGGCAGTAGCGCGGCTGACAGCACCACAAGTTCCGGTGTAGTCAACGTCATTGGTCTGGAAGGCGGCGCAAGCTGGCAGTTCAGTACCGACAGCGGTGTCAACTGGACCAACGGCAGCGGCAATAGCTTCACCCTCAACGGCGATGGCGGTAAATCGGTCATCGTGCGCCAAGCGGATGCTGCCGGGAACACCAGCGTGGAATCCAGCGCGCTGTCTTTCACACTGGACAACACCGCACCAACGGCCAAGGCCACAATCACGCTGGCCGGAGACAACGTCGAGCCCACAATTGACAACGTCGCAGCCGGTGGCTCCACCAACGACCAGACGCTGGCTCTTTCTGGCACGCTGTCAGCCGAACTGGCAACCGGTGAAAAAGTGATCGAAAAAGTGGTCATTTACGACGGGCTGACTACGCTTGGTAGCGCCGCAGTCACCGGTACCAGTTGGACTTTCACCACGCCAACGCTGTCCAATGCAAGTCACAGCCTTAACGCCCGTGTCGAAGATTTAGCTGGTAACCGGGGTGCTGCCAGCTCCAGCTATGTGGTTACGGTGAATGCAACCGTACCGACTGCCGCCGCCACTGTGGCCAGCGTCACCGATGCGGTAGGAACGATCACCGGCCCAGTGACCAGCGGAGGGGTCACCAATGACGTCGCGCCAGTCATCGCGGGCACAATCACCGGCACCTTGGAAGCAGAGGCCAAGGTGGTGGTGTACGACAACGGCAGCAGGCTGGGCGAAGCTGCCGTATCTGGATCAAATTGGACCTTCGCCCCAAGCAGCTTGGTGCAAGGCACTCATAGCTTCCGTGCCGTGGTCGAGAACCTGGGAGGCAATCAAGGCAGCCCAAGTGCCGCCCGATCCGTGGTGGTGGACACCACGCCGCCTGTCACCCCAACGATCTCCACGGTTGCGGGTGACAACGTCATCAATGCCGCGGAGAAGTCCAGCGGCGTCACCCTGTCCGGTACTACCGAAGCTGGTTCGAGCGTCAAGGTCAACGGTGCAGTAGCCAGTGTTTCTGGAGCCAATTGGACCTACACGCTGGACTCATCGGCTATCAATACATTTGGGGAGGGCGCCAAGACCCTGACAGTTATCAGCACCGACACGGCCGGCAATGCTAGCACGGCAGCCACAAGACTAGTTTCCATCGACACTGCAGGCCCGGCCACCACGCTGGTTTCGTCGGCTGGTCAGGTGATCAATGCCGCCGAACTGAGCGCTGGTGCCAAGCTCACTGGAACGACTGAAGCAGGCGCGCGCGTGAGCCTCACGCTTGGCAACAGCAACGGCAACGGCAATGGCAACGTACGCAGCGTGACAGCCGACGGCGCCGGCGACTGGACTTACACACTGGTCAAGGCCGATGTCGCGGCAATCGGCCAAGATGCGCTGAAAACCCTTTCCGCCAGTGCTACCGACATCAGTGGCAATACCGGTGCAGCGGCGACGACCGATGTGACGATCGACACCAAAGCACCGGTTCTGACAGCCTTCGCCCTGGCCGACGGCAGCGACAAGGGACTCCAGGGTGACGGTCAGTCCAATGATTTGGCCCCCTCCATCACCTTCGCAGCGGAAGGTGGCGCCTATTTGGCGCTCGGTATCAGCATCGGCAATGACTCTCCCGTTTTTGGAAATACTGTAAGAGGCACTGGTAGTAGCCAATCCCTCAGCCTGAACGCACCGCTGACCACGGACGGCATTTATAAACTAACGCTGCGCGCAACTGACGATGCAGGCAATGTCACACTGCGGACCGGCAGCTATACGCTGGACACCCTGGCCCCCGGCAAGCCCACCATCGCGGGTGTCCAGGATGATGTCGGCAGCATCAAAGGTGGCGTCTTGGCTGCCGGGGTTACGGACGACACTCAGCTGCGAATCAGTGGCACTGCCGAGGCGTTCTCACTGGTTGCGGTGTTCAACGGTGCAACCCCCCTGGGTGAAGTTTATGCCGACAAGGACGGCGCCTGGTCCCTGACCACATCGACGCTCACCAATGGCACAACTTACAACGTGGTCGCCAAAGCCTCTGACGCGGCGGGCAATGTCGGCGTTGCCAGTGACGCACGCAGCTTCACGATTGACACAACGCCTCCAGTTGCGCCTGGCTTGGGCTTGGCCATTGACTCTGGCAAGAGCGCCTCGGACAAAATCACCTCTTCGGGGATCGTCAACGTCACTGGTATTGAGCCTGGTGCCAACTGGCAGTACAGCACCGATGCTGGCGCAAATTGGGCGACTGGCACTGGCAGTAACTTCACCCTGTCGGGTGATGGCGCCAAGTCGGTCATCGTTCGCCAGTCGGATGTAGCTGGCAATGCAGGCCCCACGTCGACTCCCCTCCTGTTCACGCTGGACACTGCGGCCGCAGCCGCGACAGCGACCCTGGCCAGTGATACGGGTGGTTCCAACTCAGACAAAATCACCTCATCCGGACTGGTGAACGTCACCGGCCTGGAACCCGGCGCCACATGGGAATACAGCACTGACAATGGCGTCAACTGGACGGCCGGCACAGACAGCAGCGTCGCGCTCAGTGGCGACGGTGCCAAAGCGGTGCAGATTCGGCAAACCGATCTAGCTGGCAATACCAGCTCGGCGGGATCGCTCAGCTTCACACTGGATACGCAGGCCCCAGCCAAAGGCACCATCACCGCCATTGACGCCGACGGCGGCGCCACCGGCGATCGGCTGACTAACGACAGCACGCCGGTGATCAGTTTCACGGCCGAAGCCGGCGCCAAGGTCGGCCTGGGCATTGGTGGCAACCCGGTTGATCCTGCCAAGTACACGGTTACCGAGACCAGCCCCGGGCAGTACACCATCACTGTCACACAGGCCTTGGCCGACGGCGGCTATGGCGTGATCGCACGGGATGCCGCGGGTAATGCCACCACCACGTTCGCTCAAGATGGCTCCGACCTGGCCACATTCCGCATCGATACCTCGGCACCGACTGCCGCAGCCCTGGCGTTGCTGTCTGACAGTGGTAATTCAGGCAATGACGGCATCACCAACATCGGTACGGTCAACGTCACCGGCCTGGAGCCTGGAGCAACTTGGCAGTACAGCACCAATGGTGGCAGTTCTTGGGTCGCTGGCACCGGCAGCAACTTCACGCTGAGTGCTGGTAGCTACGCAGCAGGTGCCGTCCAAGTCCAGCAGACTGACAAGGCTGGCAATCTCCAATCTGCTACGCCAGCCAATATTGCGTCTGCCCTTACTGTTGACCAGACGGGGCCCACTGCCACGATCCAAGTCTCCAAATCCAACCTGAAAGCCGGCGATACCGCGCAGGTTACGCTCACCTTCAACGAAAAAATCACTGGGCTCGACAGCTCGGACCTCATCGTCCAGGGCGGCACGCTGAGTGCCCTGACTTCAGCCGACGACGGCAAGACCTGGACGGCCACCTTGACCTCAGGCACCGATCTGGAAAGCGCAAACAACACCATCACGCTGGCCAACACCGGCGTTGCCGACCTGGCGGGTAATGCCGGCAGCGGTACCACGGATTCTGGCATTTTTGCAGTCGACACCAAGGCGCCTGTTCTCACCCCCGTCTCGCCAGCCGATAACTTGCTGAGCCTGGGCCTGGCAGCCGATTTGGTCCTCGGGGCCAATGAATCACTGGCCAAAGGTACGGGTACCGTATCCCTCTTCAAGGCGGGTGGCTTTCTGGTTGAAAGCCTCGATGTGAGCAGCAGCCGGGTTGCTATCATCGGCAGCGGTGCGCAAACCCAAGTTCGCATTGACCCGTCGGCCGATCTGGAGAAGGATCTGGACTACTACGTCAACTTCAACGCAGGCGCCTTCCTGGACACGGCGGGTAACCCGGCCGCCGGCATCACCAGCGCCACAGACTGGAACTTTACGGGTGCAGGCGCCACGGTCACGGTGAACGCTGTCTCGGTAGACAATCGCATCAACCTGAGCGAATCTGGGCAGCCCGTCAACGTATCGGGCACGGTATCTGCCGAAGCCTCGATCCTTGCGGCCTTCACAACGCAAGATTTGTTGGTGTTGCTGCGCCCCACATCAGGGGCCGATATCACGCTGAGCGATGCTTCCTATAGCTACAGTGAAGGCAACCTGGCGAATTGGGCCGCCACACTGCCTGCTTCCCAATTCTCCGGTGTTGGCGATTACACATTGGTTGTGACCATTACCGGCAAAACAGGGGATGCAGCCAACGTGAGTGGCACTGGAACCCAATTCGTTAAAGTGGATACGGTCGTTGCGCCACCAACTGCTTCACTGGCAGTGGATTCCGGGGTAAGCACTCCAGACGGCATAACAAATAACGGTACGGTCAACGTCACAGGCTTGGAGTCCGGCGCTGCCTGGCAGTACAGCATTAATGGTGGAAGCTCCTGGACCGATGGGAGTGGCAGCAGCGTCACATTTAGCGGCGACGGTTCCACATCGGTCACCGTGCGTCAGACCGATGCGGCCGGTAATATCAGCCTTGCTTCAACTGCGCTGGCATTCATTCTGGACAAGAGCATTGCCACCCCCACGGTGGCCCTGACCACTGACACCGGCACCGACACAGGCGACAAGCTCACCAGCAACGCGGCACTCTCTTTCAGCACAGCCGCCTCCGATGTGACCCGCAGCTTCAAGGTCGACGGTGGCGCTGCCAGCGCCACCTACACCGCACCCAGCGCTGATGGCAGTCACACCGTAGAGGTGACAGACACCGACATGGCCGGTAACACCGCCTCGGCCAACCTGACGTTCACGCTGGACGCCACCATCGCCACCCCCACGGTGGCCCTGACCAGCGACACCGGCACCAATACAAGCGACAAGTTCACCAACAACCCCTCGCTCTCCTTGAGCACAGCCGCGGCCGATGTAACCCGCAGCGTCACGGTCGATGGCGGCGCTGCCAGCGCCAACTACGTTGCCCCCACCTCTGAGGTCAGCCACACCGTGGTGGTGACAGACACTGACACGGCCGGTAACACAGCCAGCGCCAGCCTCACCTTCACGCTGGACACGACCGCCCCTGCAAAAGCCACCATCACGGCGCTCGACGCTGATGGCGGAGCAATGGGCGATCGGCTCACCAACGACAACACCCCTGTCATTAGCTTGACCGCAACAGCCGGATCAAAAATCATCCTCGGTAACAACGGCACACCCGTTGACGCTGCCAAGTACAGCGTAGTCGAAACTACGCCGGGCAATTACACCGTGACCGTCAACCAGTCTCTCGCTGATGGCGGCTACGGTGTGGTGGTGATGGATGCCGCTGGCAACGCCAGCACCACATTCGCGCAAGACGGCTCTGACCTGGCCACCTTCCGAATCGACGCCTCGGCTCCTTTGGCAATCGCCACCATAACTGGTGCCACCGATAACGTACCGACCACACCACTAACCAGTATCGCTGCTGGTGGAACAACCAACGACAACACGCCGACTCTCCAAGGGACATTGACAGCTGCCCTGGGTGCCGGTGAGGTCGTGGCCGTTTACGACGGCGTTAACCGACTTGGTGCTGCCTCGGTGGATGGTACGAATTGGCAGTTCACAACAGCAGGCCTTGCAAACGGCAGCCACAGCTTCAGCACCCGGGTTGAAGACGCTGCCGGCAACATCGGGCAGAGTGCCAGCCCCTACGCCATTGACGTCCAGACCTTGAGCCTTGATGCCGCCAACAAGGTACTGTTCGTTGGCAACAGCGCCACGTTTGGCCGGGCCGACCCGGTGCTCAGCTACAACACCTACGACGCGGTCACCAACCCGACTGGCGTCAAAGACCTGACGGCGCCGGTTGCTGGCACTTCTTTTGCCAATTTGACGGGTTCAAACCTGTATGAGCCGCATCCCTGGGGTGGCGTTGCTGGGCTGTTTGACGCTTTTGCGCAGCAGCTTGGGATTGACTACGACGTCTCCATGTCCACGCGCAATGCGGCAACCCTGCTTGGCCATTACTCAAACACCTCACCCGCCGGCAGTACCGAGAAGTGGGACCTGCGCGGCAACATCGCCAGCCAAAAGTGGGAGATGGTGGTCCTGCAAGACCAGACCGATGAGCCACTGCCCAGTGGCACCGGCTCCATCACCTTTGCTGCTGGCAGTTCTGTGGCGACTCTGATGATCAAGCCCACGGCTGACACGGCCAAAGAATATGACGAAACCATCTCGATCCGCTTGGCAGCCAATGCCAGCTATCAAGCGGGCACCACTGCCAGCTTAGTAGCCACCATTTCGAATGACGATCCAACCGGCCCAACCATCAACCCGGCTTTGCCCACGGTCACGCTGTCAACAAACCCCGGTGCTGTTCTGGAAAACGGAACGGGTCGGCTGGTCTATCTGTTTACCCGAACAGGAGATACGAGCACTGATTTGGTGATCAACTTCACGACCGCACGGGACGGCAACGCCGCGCCGTCAGTAGGAAGTACTGTAGGAATAGCTGATTTTGACAAAATCTCGCCGACCACTGGCACTGCAACCAGCATCTACTTGTTTGAGAGCGGGTCCGCGCCCACCACTGGAACTGCCAGCTTTGGGACTACCTCAGCCGGCGGCACCGGGACGATCACCATCAAGGCGGGTCAGTCCACCGCGGCTCTGACGTTAAGTCCGACCGACGATGCTACCCAAGCCGCCACTGATTCAGGCACGCTTTACAGTGGCGCTACGGGTGGTGGGGATGAGTCTTTGTACATTGCTTTGACCAGCAACGCCAACTACAACGTCGGCACAGTGGGCAAAGTGTCTGCCACCATCATCAATGATGACTTCGCGGCGGGCGCCGGTTCTAGCTTGCCTAACATCACCTTGGCGCTCACATCTGCTGCCGGGGTGTATGAGAACGCGAATGGCGATCTGGTCTACACCTTCACCCGCTCCGGCGACGCTACGTCGCAACTGACGGTTAACTTTGATGTCACAGGCACGGCGACCTATTTCGCCAGCGATGCCACCAAGTCTGACTTCGCGGTCAGCACCAGTGGCGCCGCAGGTTACACGCTCAAAACCACGGGTGGCGCCAACGCCGACATTGGTGCTTTCCAAAAATACGCCAACCTGATCGAGGACTACATCCACACGGGCGCGGCGGACAGCACCACCATCTCGGGCACCACCATCGCCGCCAACCCGAATGCGGATATCAACACCGATGTGTACCTCTACCAGACATGGGCTCGCCCGGACATGGTGGTGGGTAACTTCGACATGCTCACCAACAAGGTGTTGGACACTGTTACCGGTGGCTACACCGATGGCACCATCACCAAGTCCGACACGCAAGGCGCTGGTTACTACCTGAGGCTGGAGGACATGAGTGCCGACCTGGCAGCCGCCTACAACGGCCTGGCCGCAGCCAACCCGGACTTTGACGGGGCAGCCCCCGTGGCCACTGCGTTCATGAATGCAGTGCTGAATGGCACCGCCATCCGAGACCCCTACACCGAGACCGCAGGCAATGGCAAGGTCAACCTTTGGTTTGACGACAACCTGCACGCCAGCAAACACGGCTCTTACCTGGCCAGCTTGACGCTGTTCGGTACCATGACCGGCATTGACCCACGCGCCCTGGGCGGCAGTGACAAGGTAGCGGCCGACCTCGGTATCGACTCGGCCACCGCTTTGGCTCTGCAGACAGTGGCCTCGGCCACCTTGGGTTTGAACCAGTCCTATATCTGGAGTAAACCTGGTACGGTGACCGAACTTGGCGACGGTACAAGCGCCACACTGGCCACCGCTGGCGGCTTCGGCTTCGCCGACTCGGCTTCGGCGGTGCACACCGTCTCTGTCGTGCCGGGCCAAGGCACCCTAGGCACCTTGACGGCCAGTATCCGCTCAGATGGCAGCACAGGCCAGGTCAACTGGCTTTACGCCATCAACAACCAGACCATAGACCCGCTGCTGGCGTTCGGCCAGCAAAGAACGGAAAGCTTCACAGTCACAGTGGGCAGTGGTAATGGCGGTACGGTGTCCAAAACGGTCACCGTCAATCTGCTCGGAACCAGCACGCTGCAGGGCACAGCGGGCGCGGATGCACTGATCGGCTCAAGCGGCAACGACACCATCCTCGGCTTGGCTGGGGACGACAGCATCGGCGGCGGGCTGGGCAATGATGTGATCAATGGTGGGGACGGCAACGATTGGGCGAATTTCTTCGATGCCACCTCAGCTGTCACAGCCAGCCTGGCTGCTGGCTTGGTTACCGGCGGCGCCGGCAACGACACCCTAATCAGCATCGAAAACCTCACGGGCTCCAGCTCTAACGACGCATTGACTGGCAATGCCAGCAACAACGCCTTGCGTGGCGAGTTGGGCAACGACACCCTGACTGGTGGCGATGGCAATGATTTCATCACCGGCGGCGCCGGTGATGATTCCATAGACGGCGGCGTAGGCACTGGCGACACGGCCGACTACCTCTACAGCAACACCGCCACAGGCCCTGTAGTCGTCAATCTAACCAACGGGACCGCGACCGGCGATGGCAACGACATACTGATCGGAATTGAGAGCGTAAACGGCACCGACTCGGGAGACAGCATTATTGGCGACGCCTCAGCCAACTCGTTGATGGGTAACGGCGGCAATGACACCCTGACAGGCGGCGCAGGCGAAGACAACCTCAATGGTGGCTCAGGCAATGACAGCGTGGATGGCGGGTTGGGCAACGACTTCTTGGAAAGCGGCACCGGCAATGACACCCTCAATGGTGGCGCATTCACCATTCTTGCAGACATCAGCGACACCGCCAGCTATCAAAACAGCGCAACGGCAGTCAACGTCAACCTGGGCCAAGGTGCCTCGTTTGGCAGCGGTACTGCCAACAAGGGCGTTAACGGCACTGACACGCTGATCAACATCAATTTTGTGCGTGGCTCTGAATTGGCTGACACGATTACCGGCAGCGCCGGCCTTGTATTCGAGCAGTTTGAAGGTGGTGGCGGCAACGACACGATTGATGGTGGTGCGATTGATGTGATCACGGGTGCCAACAGCAACCGTATCAGTTATCAGAATGCCAAGGCAGCGGTAACTTTGGACCTGGCAGCAGGTACCGCCATCACAGCCAACAGCACCATCACCGGCAACTCTGGCACTGACACGCTGCTCAACTTCAACCAAGTCAGAGGGTCTGCCAATAACGACACCCTTTACGGTTCGGATCGCACAGATGTCACCGAAAGCTTTGAAGGCCGGGCTGGCGATGATGTGATCGACGGGCGCGGTGGCTTCGATGTGGTGCGCTTCAGCAATGCCTCTGGCGGCGTCACAGCAAGTTTGGTATCGGGCACGGGTGGTGGCAGTGGCGTGGGAACCGACACCTTCACCAACGTGGAAGGACTTTTCGGATCGAACAACAGCGACTCTCTGACTGGCGGTAACGCCAACAACGATGCGCTGGAAGTCTTCCGTGGCGACGCTGGCAATGACACCATCGACGGCGGCCAAGGCTATGACAGGGCTCAGTACGATTCGGCTACCAGCGCGGTCACAGTGACCCTCAATGACACGATGGATGGCACCGCCAGTGACGGTTTAGGCGGCACAGACGCGCTGCGAAACATCGAAGGCGTGCGCAGCTCGGAATACAACGACGTCATCACCGGTAACAGTGCCGACAACGGGCTGGATGGTCAGGGTGGAAACGACACGCTTGTGGGCGGGGCGGGTAACGACACGCTCATTGGCGGCGCGGGCGACGACAAACTAAATGGCGGGGCAGGCAACGACACCATCAGCGGCGGAGATGGCTCTGATGCGGCAAGCTACTCGGTGACAAATACCGTGACTACCGCACTGAGTTACGCCTGGGACGCTACGGCCAATGCGGTGTTGGTCAAGCAGGGCACCACGGCCTTGGCCAAGATCAGCGCGGGCGCCACTGCTGGCAGCTGGACGGTTCAGGATCTGAGCAATGCCACCGCAACTGGATTTGGCACCGATACCCTGTCCAGCATCGAGAGCCTGACCTTCGACCTCGGCACAGGTTCTACCACGACATCTGCACTGACGATCACGTCGGCACAACTCGCAGCGGCTGTGCCGGTCGACACGGTTGCTCCGGTGCTGGCCATCGACTCTCCTGGCACCATCACTGATGGAGTGGGGGTATTCACTTTCAACTTCAGCGAAGCGGTGACGGGCTTTGATGCCAGTGATATTGTGGTGCTTGGTGGCGCCAAGGGCGCGTTCGCCGGCAGTGGCGCCAGCTACACCATGGCGATCACGCCTACACCGTCGGCTACGCCGGTGGCGTTCTCGATCAATGTGGCGGGTGGTGCTGCGAGTGATTTGGCCGGCAACGCCTCGATTGTGGCTGCGCCATTGACGGCCTCACTGCTGTTTGGCACGGCGGGCGCGGATGTACTGACCGTCAGTACCGAAAAAAACATCGTCTACCTGGGCGCTGGCAACGACACGATCAAGCTGGCCACGGCTGCTGGCTCAACCGTGGCGGCCACGGACGAGGTGATGGACTTCTCGGCTGGGGACAAAATTGATGTATCGGCGTTGCTTGGTGCTTTGACGGGCGGGGCGGGGTACGCGCATACGGCTTTAACGGATACGGGAGCTGGCTTTATTGAGCTGGTTAATGTGACTCTCAGCAAGGATGTTGCAAACAATTGGACGCTGGTCAATTTTGACGTGAAAATAGATCTAAATAGCATCGGTGGCAGCAAGATTGACGGCATCAACCTAGACCTTGACTACGATGCCAGCAGAGTTATTTACAGCGCTCTGGTGTCGCCCCAATACTCGGTTGGTCCAAGCAAGAAGGATGTATGGACTCCTTTGGATGGCAATTACCTTTCCACCGATCAGCAGAGTGGCACGCCGACTGGGAAAATACTCATGCCGGCCAACACTGCGGGAATCAATCCAATTACCGTCGATGCTAGCGGCAAGGTATTGAATGTGTCGTTGTATGTAAATGGCTTGGTTGATACTTTCGGCGTTGCCATCCAGTCCAAGGCTTCTGGCGGTATCACAGATGTGCACACTGCCAACTTGGTAACGCACGATGTAGATGTTGGCGCGGCAAAGGTTGCTGGGGCGACGGTAGGCTCCATTGGCACCCTGGAAATTGTCACCGACACCAGCACCTTAGTAACCCCCAGCGACAACCAACTGCACTTCCTCACGACCTTTGCCAACGGCATGACGCGCCTGCAGATGCAGTACGACACCGATCCGGTCTTTGGTAGTGGACACACCGCAGCCAGCAGCATCATCGCCATGGACTTTGATGGCGATGTGCGGGCCTTGCTGGTGCCGGCTAACATGAACTTCATCTGATGGTCATGACGGTTGGGAGACGTCCCCGCTCAGGGGCGTTGTCAGTGGCCGGCATTGGGCTGGGCGTGCTGCTGGGTGCAAGCTGTGTGCCAATTGCGATGGCGCAGCCCTTGTCGCGTGTCACGCCGGTGCAAGCCGGCAGCACCACAGAGCAGCTGCGGGTGCACTCTGTTGCTGATCAACTCATTGGCTACCTTGCCAAGGCGGTTGATTGGGTTGATCGGGCTGATACGCGTTTGCCCGTGAATGCGTTGGTGCCGAAAATCAAGGCGGTGGTGCTGGCGCACCCGGAGGTTCGGTTGGTCGACGAGCAGCGCGAGACCGCTGCCCAGTCCACGCGGGAGGCCTATGCGGGCTTTTTGCCCCAAGTCTCCACCAATTTGGAGACCGGTAGACGCAGCAATGATGCGGTACGGACACCGTGGTCTTCTGTGCCGGCCTATCAAGATAACTCCAAGGCAGTCTCCATCACCGGGCGCCAATTGTTGTATGACTTTGGCGCTGTCAGCAACCAGGTGGACGCCCGAACTTCGCTAGAGGCCGCTGTGGCGGCTCGTTTGGGCGTGCGGCGATCAGAGCTGGCCCTGCGTGCGCTGACGGCCTGGCTAGAGCTGTTTCGCGGGCAGCAGATCTTGGCTGTGAGCCGCATGAACGTGTTGTCGCGCCAGCAAATCATGGCCTTTATCGATGAGCGTGAGCAACTGGGCGCCAGTTCGCAAAGTGAGGTCTTGCGCGCCCGTGCCAGGCTGGCCGATGCGCAAGTGACCGCCGTGGTGGCGCAAAACCGCCTGACCGCCGCAGAAGCCGTGTACCGCGAAATGTTCAATGAACCGCCGCCAGCACAACTGGCTTTGCCTGCATCTGTGGGCGTTGACCTGGCCAGATACACCAACTTGGGTGATCTGCTGCAGGCTAGCCCGCTGCTGGCTGAGTCACGTGCACAGACTGAAGCCGCTGGCCTGGAGGCCAAATCTGCCGCAGCGGCGCTCTTGCCCAGCTTTCACCTGGAAATCAGCGCCCGCCGCCGGGATCTGGACAGCAGTGGCGTGCCGGGTCTGGACTGGAACGCGGGTGTGATGGTGCGCCAAAACCTGTACTCCGGCGGGGCCGACGTGGCACGCAAGCGGCAGGCTGACCAAAAAGCCAAGGAAAGCCAGTTGGCTGAGGACAATGTGAAGCGCCAGTTGGAGCGCTCCATGGCCCAGGCCCTTGCCGATGTAAGCAACAGCGCAGCAGCCATCGGGGCCCGTAAAGAGGCTGTCGTGGTGGCCGGCTTGGCGCTGGGCGCGGTGCGCGAACAGTTTGCCTTCAGGCGGGGCACGCTGCTCGACCTGCTACGCTCGCAAGAAGAGCTTTACTTAGCAGGGCGCGATTTGATTGATGGTGTGGTTGATCATGCCTTGGTGCGTTATCGCCTGTTGCACATCACAATGGAACTCAATCCCATGTTTGAATTA
Source organism: uncultured beta proteobacterium (assembly GCA_903948045.1). GTDB lineage: Bacteria > Pseudomonadota > Gammaproteobacteria > Burkholderiales > Burkholderiaceae_C > Rhodoferax. The sequence goes on from CAJAXU010000186.1 coordinate 22,777, forward strand.
TCGGCGGCCAAAGAATGATGGATTCTCTGGAGTCCTGCCTGCGGGCCATTCTGGCCTGGCACGAGCAATCCATTTCGGCAGCGTCGCTGCGCTCACGCATCAGTGTGGGCGATGAGATTTTGTCTGAGGACATGCTGATTGAGGCGGCCGATAGCCTGGGCTACGACGTTGCCATTGTCCAGATGGATCGGGCCTCACCGGCTTTGCCAGAGCTACCGGCCATTTGCTTCACGCACGAAGGCACTGCCCTGGCGGTATTGGCTTGGGCGGACGATGGCGCTGCATTGGTGGTAGACCCCGAGCGCTCCGAGCAAGCTGCGCCCATGGCCTTGGTCGACCTGATGGCGCGGCTTAACGGCCGAGCCCTGAGCTTGACGCAGCGGGTGTTGCCCGGCGTTGCGGGCGATGTTGCGGGCAAAGCGCCGCAAGGGCGCCATGGCCATTGGTTCTGGGGGCCGATCTTGCGCACGCGCTGGGTCTACGCGCAGGTGGCCCTGGCCGCCTTGTTGGTGAACGTCTTTGCCATCGCCAGCTCAGTGTTTTCGATGATCGTTTACGACCGAGTCATCCCGAACAATGCGACCGACACCCTGATCGCTTTGCTGATTGGCATTGCGATCATATTTTTCAGTGATTTTGCTATCCGTACGGTGCGGGGTTACTTTTTGGACTTAGCCAGCTCCAAGGCTGATGCCGCCATTGCTGATTCTTTGTTTGAGCAAATTTTGGACGCTCAGATGCAGTCCAGGCGCGGTAGCACGGGCTCGGTGGCCAGTACGATGAAAGAGTTCGAGTCGATCCGAGATTTCTTGACGTCGGCTACCCTGACGACATTCATCGATATTCCATTTGCGGTCTTGTTCCTGGTGGTCATTTGGTTGATTGGTGGCCCGCTAATTTGGGTGCCGCTGATTGCCATTCCGGTGATGTTGCTGTCTGGGCTGGCAGTGCAGCCACAGCTCAAGCGCCTGGTTAAAGAGTCGCAAGAAGACGGCCACCACAAGCATGCCATTCTGGTTGAAACGCTGAGCGGCCTGGAGACCATCAAGTCACTAGGGGCTGGTGCGTTGATGCGCCGCCGCTGGGCGCAGGCGGTTACCCACCAGTCGCACTTGGGGCTCAAATCCCGCATGCTGGCGCAGTTGGCCGCCAATGTGGCTAACATGGCACAACAGTTTGTGCAGGTTGGGGTGATTGCGGTTGGCGCCTTTCTGGTGCGCGATGGGCAATTGGGCTTCGGTGCCATCATCGCCTGCACCATTTTGTCGGGGCGTGCCATTGCGCCCATGGCCCAGATCACCCAACTGCTGACGCGTATGAACCAAACCGTCACCAGCTACCGTGCGCTTGACACACTGATGGGCCAGGAGCGCGAGCACCAGCACGGCAAAGTGTTCATGCAGCGGCCTGACTTCAAGGGTGCGGTCGAGTTTAAAAACGTCACCTTTAGCTACCCTGGTGCCTCTAAGCCAACGCTTGAAGGCGTATCGTTTCAGATCAGCCCTGGCGAGAAAGCAGCCATTGTCGGCAAGGTGGGTTCGGGTAAAACAACCGTGTCCAAGCTGATTCTCGGGCTGTTCAAGCCCGACTCTGGCGCGGTGCTGATAGATGGTGTAGACGTGCGGCAGATCGACCCGGCAGACCTGCGGCGCGCCTTGGGCGTAGTGCTGCAAGACGTGTGGCTGATTGGCGGCACCATCAAGCAAAACATTGCCTTGGGTGGTGAATACCCTACCGACGCTGACATATTGCATGCCGCACAGGTGGCCGGTGTGGATGAGTTTGTGCGCAACCACCCCGAAGGCTACGGCCTGCGTCTGGGCGAGCGCGGTGAGGGCCTGTCTGGCGGCCAGCGCCAAGCTGTGGCGATCGCCCGTGCCTTGTTACGCAAACCGCAAATTCTGCTGTTTGATGAAGCCACCAGCGCCATGGATGCAGGCGCCGAGACGACTTTGCTGCAAAGCCTCGCGCAAGAAATTGGCAAGCGCACTTTCGTCACCATCACCCACAAAGCCAGCTTGTTGCAAATAGTCGACAAGGTCATCGTGCTTGAGCAGGGCCGTGTTGTGGCACAGGGGTCACCTGAACAGTTGATGCGGCAGCAAAAAGCCGCTGCAGCTGGTCCCGGCCAAGCGGTTGCGGTCCGTCCCGCTTGATTTGACCCAGACCCATGACCATGCAAAACGATTCGCAACAGCGCCCTGGTACGTCAGGCCCTCCAATTTATGGCGCGGGGCAGAGTACGGTAGCCGAAAGTTCGGCTGCAAAGTCGCAGGTCAAACGTGCGTCCATGTACCTCTTGTGGACCATTGCCATTTTCTTTGTGGTGGCCTTTGCCTGGATTGCGATTGCTGAGGTTGATACGGTCACCAGAGCAGACGGCCGTGTCATGCCCTCTGCCAAAATGCAAGTGGTTCAAAACCTTGAGGGCGGCATTGTCACAGCCATTCTGGTCAAGCAGGGGCAAACCGTCAATGCGGGGGACCGCCTGGTCACACTGAGCGCGGTACAACTCGATGCCGATCAAAAGTCGCGCAACCAGCAGCTGCTGGCCCTGGAAGCCCGTGCCGCGCGTGCGGTGGCACTCGCTAACGGCCAACAACCCAAGTTTCCCAAGGCGGTAGTGGATTTTGCCCCTGACCTGATGGCGGCTGAGATGGCCGCGTTTGTGTCCAAGCAATTGGAGCAAGAGTCACAAGTGTCGGTATTACTCGCCCAAATCGACCAGAAAAAGCGTGAGCTTGAAGAAGCGCAAGTGACGCTGCGTGCTGCCCGCGCGGGCGTCGTTCTGGCCCGCGAAGAACGCGCCACGGTGGCGCACTTGGTGGAGCGTGGACTGGAGCCTCGGCTGGAGCTGGTGCGCCTTGATCGCGCGCTGGCCGATCAAGAAGGGCGCGCGGACGTGTCGGGCATCACTATTAGCCGGGTCGGTTCCGCGATCAATGAAATGGGTGCCCGGCGCGACAGCATGGTGCGGCAGTTTCGCTCAGATGCGCTCAATGAGCTGAACCGCACCCTGGCAGAGCTTAGCCCGTTGAAGCAGGCTATGCCGGCCCTGGTAGACAAAGTAAGCCGCACCGAGATCAGAGCGCCCATGAAGGGTGTGGTCAACCGGGTGTTTGTCAATACGGTGGGTGGCATCGTCAAGCCGGGTGAACCGATCCTGGAAGTGGTACCTGCCGATGAGCAACTTGTGCTGGACGCAATGGTGCTGCCCAAAGACATTGGCTTTGTCAAGCTCGGTCAGGCGGCCCGGGTCAAGATCACCGCCTACGACTATTCCATTTTTGGCGCCATGGATGGCGTGGTGCAAAACATCAGCGCCGATGCTGTGCCCAATGAAAAGGGCGAGGCCTTTTACCAGGTGCGGATTGAAACCAAAACCAAGGCGATTGAGGTGATCGACAAAAAGCTGCCGATCATGCCGGGCATGCAGGCGCAGGTGGACATCATTACCGGCAAAAAAACCATTCTGCAGTACCTGTCCAAGCCCCTGATAGGCCTGAAGGAGAATGCGTTTCGGGAGCGTTGATCCAGACGAGGTGGCGCAGTTCGCGTTCGCCGTCAATCTGGTAACGCTAGATCTCCCCAGTCGGGTTAGATAATTAATGGTCCGTCGGAAAAATTTCGAATAATTAAGTTGGAGATGCAATCATGGCAGCGATCAATGGAACTGATGGCAATGACACCCTGACTGGCAGCGACGCCAATGACAGCATTAGCGGGCTAGCAGGTAATGACACCTTGCGTGGTGGTGACGGTGCCGACAGTTTGTATGGTGGCGACGGCCAGGATGATTGGCTTTTTGGTGACTCGGGCAACGATTACCTGCAGGACAGCTATGGTTTGATGTCTGGCGGCGCAGGTAACGACACCTTGGACGGCACTGCTGACGGCTTAAATGATAGTTTTGTTGATGCCGACTACGGGCAAGAAGCTGGCACCGCGGGCATTACTGTCAATCTCTTGACTGGCCGTGCGACCGACACGTACGGAGACACTGACACGCTCATCAATATCAAAGGGATCATCGCGAGCAGTCGGGCAGACCACCTGATAGGTGGCATCGGCGACGAGCTTTTTCGCGGCATGGCTGGAAACGACACCATTGATGGTGGTGCGGGCTGGGACGAGGTGCATTACCGGCTTGATGCTGGTGCTGGCGGCACAGCCGGAGTAACGGTCAACTTGCTTACCGGCCTTGCGGTTGATGGCTTTGGCAACACAGACCAACTGATCTCTATCGAACGAGTCAGGGGGTCTGGCTTTGCAGATCTGATTACCGGTAATGCAGACGACAACAGATTTCGGGGCTTGGGTGGGAATGACACTATGGCTGGCGGGGATGGCTGGGACTCGCTGGACTACTCTGTTGACGCGCGGTACGGCGGGGCCTTTGGGGTAACGGTTAATTTGGCCACAGGGCGAGCGACGGACGGAACAGGTGACACAGATAGCTTTACCAGTATAGAAGCGGTTAAGGGCACCAACTTTGGCGATACCTTGGTTGGCGACGAGGTGGCTAACCTGCTGCAAGGCCAAGGTGGGAACGATACGCTCAATGGCGGCGGCGGTAACGACACCTTGCAAGGCGGCAGCGGAGACGACTGGAATGACGGCTCCTCGGGCTCGGACACCGTAGACGGCGGTTCAGGTTATGACCGAGCCAACTACCGCAACTTGGGCGTTGCAGTCACCATCGACATGACAGCGGGGACCGTTGTCAAAGCGGGTGGCGGCTCCGACACCCTGATTAGTATTGAGCGCGTCATGGGCTCAGAGCTTGCAGACTCCATTGTGGGTAGTGCTGCAGATGATGACTTCAGTGGCAACCAAGGCAACGACACGCTGGATGGTGGCGCCGGAGGCGACAACGTCTGGTACGGCAATGCCACATCCGCTGTGGTGGTTGATCTGCAGGCGGGCACCGCCACGGGCGGGGAGGGCAGCGACAAACTCATCTCTATTGAGTATGTTGAAGGATCCGGCTTTGCCGATACTTTGCTGGGCTCATCGGCAGACAACTATTTCCGCGGCGACGGAGCAACCACCGACACCCGTGGCGGTGCCGATTACATTGACGGCCGCGCTGGCTTTGACGTGATTGACTACCGCGACGACCCGCAGCGCGTCACAGTCAGCCTGGCGTCCGGGCTGGCCACGGATGGTCGGGGCTACACCGATACGCTGATCTCGATCGAGGAAGCGCGGGGCTCTGAGTACAACGATGTGCTGACGGGCAGCACCAATTTGTACTTTGAGCGGTTTGAGGGGCGAGGCGGTAACGACACCATCGACGGCGGCGCAATCACCGACACACTGAACCAGGACAACGCCAACCAGGCCAGTTACTTGAATGCCATTGGGTCTGTCACCGTCAATTTGGCCATTGGCAGCGCCACAGGCGCTGCGGGTAACGACGTCCTGCTCAATTTCAATCAGGTCAGGGGCTCAGGGTTTGACGATGTGCTGATTGGCTCCAACCGGACTGACGTGACTGAGCACTTTGAGGGTGGCCTGGGTAACGACACCATTGACGGCGCGGGCGGCTTTGACGTGCTGCGTTTTGACCGGTCGACATCAGCCGTGGTGGCCAGCCTAGTGAGCGGCACTGCCACCGGTGCCGGCATCGGGTCAGACACCTTCAGCAATGTAGAGGGCCTTTTTGGCTCCAGCTACAACGATGTGTTGACTGGTGGATTGGCGGCCAATGGCGTCACCGTTGGAGATGGGCTCTTCGAATTTTTCAAAGGCGGCGCCGGTAACGACACGATTGACGGTGGCCAAGGCTATGACCGTGCTGATTACACCAGCGCCCTTGCTGGGGTCAACGTTCAACTCAATGACACACTTGATGGCAGCGCCAGCGATGGCCAGGGTGGTACTGACGTGCTGCGCAGCATCGAAGGCGTGCGCGGTTCAGATTTCAACGACACCCTGACCGGCAGCGATACCGCCGCCTACGAGTCATTTGATGGGCGTGCGGGTGCTGACACCATTGACGGCCGTGGCGGGGTTGACCGGGCCGACTATCAGCAAGCACGCGCCGGTGTGGCGGTGAATCTGGCGCTAGAGGTTGCCAGTAGCGATGGCTACGGCAGTAGCGATATTCTGCTTAACCTTGAGAACGTGCGTGGTAGCCGAGACTTCAATGACACCATTGTGGGCAGCGCCTCAAACAACCGCTTGGAGGGGTTGGGTGGTGCTGATGTGCTCAATGGTGGGTCCGGGAACGATACCTTAGAGGGTGGCGGTGGTAACGACACCTTGCGCGGTGGCGCGGGGGACGACACGCTTAATGGGGGCGAGCAGCGTAATCTGGCGTGGAAATCTGGGCGCACCTTTGTAACTACAGACTACGACACCGCAGATTACACCGATGTCGCCACAGGCGGCATTCGGGTGGATCTGTCAACCATGGTGGTCACGGGCATCAATGGTGCTGACGTGGGTCGAGACACCCTGATCGGCATTGAGTCTGTGCGTGCTACGCGACAAGCTGATAGTGTGGTTGGCAGTCTGTCTGCCCTGAGCGGCAGCAACGAGGCCGCCGGTGCCCAGCATGGCGCTGAACTGGTGATGTACGGCGGCAGCGATACGGTGGTCCAGTCAGTGCAGCAGAACACGCCGTGGGTTGATTCCGCCTATTTGGCGTATTGGTGGTCTGACACCGCCGTCAATGCCGTCTTTACGGGCAGCACTGGCACGATTAGCTACGGTGCGGCGGGTACCTACCAACTGGCTGGGTCCGATACGGTGGCGCGGGTCTCGTCGTTTGGCGATACGCGTTACAGCGACCGCTTTGACTTCAGCGGAATGACCGGCAACCATGTGGTTGGCGCACGCTGGAACTACGTGCAGCTCAGCTCTGGCAATGACACTGTCATCGGCAATGCTGACACCCAGGTCAGCTTGCAAACGGGCGCGCTGATCAGCAGCACCGGCAAGGGTGTCAATGTGCACTTTGCCCCAGTCGGGACGACGTTCACCATTGACATGAGCCATCTCGCCAGCAATGGCGTGCAGTTGGGCGTAGCGACTGTTTCCAACATAGAGGCGATCCGCGGCACTGAGTTGGCAGACACCCTGGTGGGCGGGACGTATGACGATTTTGAAAGCTTCCGTGGCAGGGGCGGGGACGACTTCATCGATGGCGGCAGTGGTTATGACCGTTCAGACTATTTTGGTGCGACCGGGGCTGTTATGGTCAACATGGCCTTAGGTACGGCCACTGGCGATGCGTCCATCGGTACCGACACGCTGCGTTCCATAGAGCGGATTCGGGGCACCCAGCACGACGACGTGTATGACTCACGCGGCTTCTCAGGCAGCTCGGTCAATGCAGGCAGCAATGGCGACTTCAATGCGTTTGAGGGTCGTGGTGGCAATGACACCGTCTACGGCAATGGCTACACGCGGATTGAGTTTTCAGACTCCGCAGTGGCTGTCGAAGTTAATTTGGCAACTGGCAAAGCCTGGGCTCTTAACCCGGCAGAGCGCACGGGTGACTTGGGCCTGGTCGTGGGCGAAGATACGTTCAGCGGGGTGTACAGGGTCCGCGGGTCAGCGCTAGGGGACCTGTTGCTGGGTGGCAGCGTCGGCCATAGCTCGGGCGAAACCATTTATGAAGAGTTTGAACCCGGCGCTGGCAATGACACCGTCAACGGTTTTGGCGGCTGGGACCAACTCTATTACGCTTCGGCCTCTTCAGCGATTGCCGTTGACTTGCGCGTGACCACTGGTCAGGTACAAGACGGTGATGGTGGTGTAGACACCTTGATAGGCATAGAGGCCATTGGCGGCACAGAATTTTCAGACGTCTTCTTCGGCAGCGACACCAACAACTCAGGCGCTGGCAACCAAGAAAGTTTTGGCGGCGGCAAGGGTGCTGACACTATCAATGGTGGTGGCGGGTATGACGAGGTTTGGTACAACTACATGAACCCGGGCGCCGGGGCAGTTGTCAACCTGGCAACTGGCATTGCCCAAGACGGCTTTGGCACGACCGACACGCTGATCAGCATCGAAGGCGTAGAAGGCTCAGACTGGGCCGACAGCATCACCGGCAGCAGTGCGGACAACCGTCTGGACGGCCGTGGTGGCAATGACACGCTGGACGGGGGTGCCGGCAGCGACTGGGCTGAATACAACAATGCGTCGGCAGCTGTTCAGGTGGACCTTGCGTTGGGCGCAGCGACGGGTGCTGCCGGTGACGACACCCTGATCAGTATCGAAAACGCCTACGGCTCGATCTATGCCGACACCCTGACGGGCGATGCTGGCAACAATCAACTCACCGGTATCGCTGGCAACGACACCCTGATTGGTGCTGCTGGCGACGACTCATTGACTGGCGGCGCCGGTAATGACAGCCTGGCCGGCGGCGACGGCTTTGACAAGGCCTTTTATGCCGGAAATAGATCTAGCTACACCGTGACCACCACTGCCAACGGCGTCACAGTCGTAGACAATTCAGGCGCAGAGGGCACAGACACGCTGACTGGTATCGAACAACTCGCCTTTGCTGATGGCGCGACTGATCTTGGTACCTCACCTCCTGGGGTCGACACCACGCCCCCCACCGTCACCACCTTCTCCCCCGCTGACGAAGCCACGGGCGTGGCGGTTGGCGCCAACATCGTCCTGACTTTCAACGAGCCCATTCAGCGCGGTGCGGGCTCGATCGTACTCAAAACGGCTGCTGGCACCACAGTGGCCACCTATGACGCAAGCAACAGTGCCAACCTGAGCATCTCGGGTAACACGCTGACGATCAACCCGACGGCGGACCTTGCATTCATGTCCGGCTACAGCGTGGTATTCGGCGCCGGCTCGGTGAAGGACGTGGCCAGCAATGCCTACGCCGGCACCAGCACCTACAACTTCAGTACCCAGACTGATCCGAATACACCAACGCTGAATGCCAGTGACATTACCAAACCAACGACCCAAATATTCTTTAACGGTCACATTTACGAGTTTGTATCAGCATCCTCGGGCATAGCCTGGGCGGCAGCCAGGGACGAGGCATCTACCAACAGCATCAAAGGCGTGCAGGGGCATTTGGCAACGATAACTTCAGCCGACGAGAACGCAGCGATCTTTTCCGCCTTCGGCACCAAGGTGCCGGCAAATCACACCATCGGACTGGGGGGCTCAGACCTTGCACAGGAAGGCGTCTGGCGTTGGACGGGCGGCCCCGAGATTGGTCAATTGTTCGGATACACAAATTGGGCACAAGATGAGCCAAACAATGGCTGGCAGGGCACCTCGATCACAAATGATGTCCTGGGATTCTTGGCGTTGGACTATCAAAAGCCCCCGGGTCAATGGGCCGACGATTTCAACCAACCAACACCAGGGGCAAGTGGCTACATGGCAGGCTATATTGTCGAGTACTCGGGTGCAGCCGACATGGTCGCCCCCACACTCACCAGCGCCATCCCAGCCGACAACGCCACTGCGGTGTTGGTAGGCGCCAACCTGACCCTCACGTTCAACGAACCCATCAAGGCCGGCTCCGGCAACCTGGTACTGACCAACACTGCCAACGCCGCAGACACCCGCACTGTGTCTGTCTCAGACGCCAGCCAGGTCAGCATCTCGGGCAGCCAACTCACCCTGAACCCCACCGCCGACCTACTGGGCGGAGCCCACTATGCCCTGACCCTGGGCGCGGGCGTAGTGCAGGATCTGGCGGGTAATGCCTACGCTGGCATCAGCTCGGCCACCACATTGGACTTCACGGTGGCAGCATCGAATGCCAAACCCACCCTCAGCGGCATCGCCTACGACTGGAAGAACCACATGCTGCTGCAAGACGTGGCGATTGCAGTCAAAGGTGGTGGCACCCCGGCAGAAGGCGCCAATGCCCCCATCCAGTTCAAGGGCCT